>NZ_CANCWK010000006.1:0-67795 GCF_947381495.1 Limosilactobacillus galli
AAAATGGAAGTCATGCCCGATCACGTACACGTACTGATTAGTTTTCCACCTAGCAAAGCGCCAACCAGTGCTATCAAGGCCCTGAAAGGTAGAAGTGCTTTTATCTTCCTCAGGAGACATCCAGAAATCAGACAATCCCAATACTGGGGTGGTCATCTATGGTCGCCAAGCTACTACATGAGCACGTTAGGCAATATGAGCAAGGAAGTTGTCGAGCAATACATCAACAATCAAAAATACAACGAAACTAAAAAACGCCCTAACGGGCGCTAAAGGGGCCTATCCATCCCATGACTAAAGTCACGGGATTTCCGGCCAAACATCATTAAATAGGTAATGCTATTTTTACAGAGAAGAGGGATTGTGAACAAGATGAATGAATCGAAGCACTATAAGATGTACAAGGCCGGCAAGCTATGGTTGACCGCCACGATTACGGTGCTGGCTTTTACTGGAATGACGACTGCTGTTAAGGCAGATGATCAGGGGACAAGCACGATAAATACCCAGCAGGTTATTGCTGCTTCAAATGGCCCTGCCGAAAGCACAACGGCTAGTGCAAGTACGGCCACGGCTTCTTCAGCTACGACTGAGAGTGCCGCCGTTGCTGATAACACGCAGGTTAACGTTTTAGAGAATGATTCATCATCAGAGGAGCGTCTACTCGATAATAATCTGTTATCACGGGCAGAATCATTCCATATCTTTGTCAATGAAGTCCAGATTGGTGCGGATGTTAACGGGAATATTGCTACTCGTCACTATATCTCGGGAAATGAGTTTGGAACACGGAACGAGTCGCACAACTACAAGCTGAATGGCCAAAACGGCGACGTTTACTACATTGAGTCATTCGATCGGTTAGGTGCCAATGTCTTCCGTAATTCAAATAGCTACATTATATTTGGTGATCAGGCCTAGGGAAAGATCGAAATTAAAGACCACCACGTTTTTGCCAACGGGACGCGACTGGATCAGCTGAATACAGATTCTGAAACAGTTGATCATGCTAAGCTGGTTGATTTTAATCAGGAATTCGCAGCTTTGCAGAAGTTGGCGGATTTCTATTCAGCTCAGGAACAAACGAATGGTGTCAAGGTTGACTTCAGTGATATGAATAATCGTTATATTGATGTCAGCGGGGTTGCACCAGATGTCAAGGTTATCTACGTCAGTGTGCCGGTAAACTACTTGAGTGATCCACAGCCATTGACGATTAAGGGGCTGAGTTCATCAGAAAATGGGCCGGTTGTAATTGTAAATGTTGATTTGGGATCACAGGCAAATGAGTATTCGATCGGGACGCAGACCAAGTTGGTTTACGATGATAATCAAACGATCAGTCCAAATGAAGGGCATTCCAAGCCTAACCACGTTATCTGGAATTTTGGTAATACTCAGGCAAAATTGAACGTTGGCAGTGGTTATTTCATGGGGAGTGTTCTAGCACCGTAAAGTGAGCTGAATATTAATGTCAACATGGATGGTAACCTGATTGCTAATCGGGTAAATGTTAATGGCGGTGAGACACACCGTTGGGATTTGCGTGGAGATACGGCTAAGCCTCATATTCCATACATTCCGGATGATTTATACCCAGTTATCCCGTCCCCTGACAAGCCGACAACACCGGATGTGCCAGATACGCCAGACGTACCGGATACGCCAACGGAGCCAGAAAACCCGACGACGCCGATGACGCCAGCGCCAATAGAGCCAGAGCAGCTGAGTCAGTCAACGCAGGTTACAGGTGTTACACAGCCAACCGCTCCTGCTCAGCCAGCGGATCATCAACAACCGGAAATTATTCCGCCGCATGTTTCAGAGGACTTAGCCAGTGCGGATGCTAGTCAGTTAACGGTATCGACTGACAATGGTCATGTTCAATCATCGACTGTTGTTACACCGCACCAGCCAACAGGACGTGATCAGGCCCAACAGGCAAGTGAGGAGGCTTTATTCACTATCTCCTCATCAGCAGTAAAGCAAGCTAACCAACCTGCTGTTGCTGCTGACAATGGCGCTACTGGTTATCAGGAAGGCCATGGTCAAGGATTGCCACAGACTGGTAACAGTCAGTCAATCCTTGCTACTATCCTGGGACTGATTACCGGGAGCCTGAGCCTACTTGGCTTGCGCAAACGGCACTTCTAAACTAATTATTAAAAGGTTGCGGAGTTCCCCGCGGCCTTTTTTACTACCGTTTCATATTGATAGACGAATGCATGTTTGGATGCTAAACTGAATAATAGTTAAATAAAGAGAAAGGGCGACCTTTCTCTTTTTCTACGTAAACGGCTAATTAGGGAGGTACATGCAGTGATTTATCGACAGCCAGACAAGAAGTTTGACCTTGTTTCAGATTATAAGCCCACCGGGGACCAGCCCGAGGCCATCGCCGAACTGACCCAGGAAATTGAAAAGGGAGAGAAAGCCCAGATCCTGTTGGGAGCAACGGGGACCGGGAAAACCTTCACGATCTCCAATGTGATTGCCAACGTGAATAAACCGACCCTGATCCTTTCCCACAACAAGACCTTGGCGGGGCAGCTGTATGGCGAAATGAAGAAGTTCTTCCCTAATAATGCGGTGGAGTACTTCGTTTCCTATTATGACTACTACCAGCCCGAAGCCTACGTACCATCCAGCGATACCTACATTGAAAAGGATGCTTCCATTAACGATGAGATTGATAAACTGCGGAACGCCGCCACGACCGCGCTCCTGGAGCGTAACGACGTGATCGTAGTGGCTTCGGTTTCCAGTATATTCGGTCTTGGTAACCCGAACGAGTACCAGAACAGCGTCCTCTCCCTGCACGTCGGCCAGGAGATTGAACGTGATACGGTCCTGAACGACCTGGTCAAGATTCAGTACGACCGCAATGACATCGACTTCCAGCGGGGCCGTTTCCGGGTCCACGGCGATGTAGTGGAGATTTTCCCAGCATCACACGGGGAGACTGCCCTGCGGATCGAATTCTTCGGTGATGAGATTGACCGGATGCGCGAGGTGGATGCCCTGACTGGTGAAGTTAAGGGGGACCGGGAGGAAGTCTCAATCTTCCCAGCCACCCATTTCATGACTAACGAAGACATTATGGACCTGGCTCTGCCGGAGATCGAGGCTGACATGAAGAAGCAGGTCAAGAAGTTTACTGACGAGGGGAAGCTCCTCGAGGCAGAGCGGATCCAGCAGCGAACCAGCTACGACATTGAGATGATGCGGGAAGTCGGCTACGTCAACGGAATTGAAAACTACTCGCGCTACATGGATCGGCGTAAACCCGGTGAGCCGCCATACACTCTCCTCGACTTCTTCCCGAAGGACTTTCTGATGGTCGTCGACGAGTCCCACCAGACGATGCCCCAGGTGCGGGGAATGTACAACGGGGACCGTGCGCGGAAGCAGATGTTAATCGACTACGGCTTCCGCCTGCCGAGCGCCCTCGACAACCGGCCCCTGAAGCTGGAAGAGTTTGAGAAACACGTCAACCAGGTGGTCTACATGTCGGCAACCCCCGGGCCGTACGAGGAAAAGCAGACGGACCGCGTTGTCCAACAGATTATTCGGCCAACCGGTCTGCTGGATCCGACGATTGAGGTCCGGCCAGTGATGGGCCAGATTGATGACCTGGTCGGTGAGATTAACAAGCGAATCGAACGTCACGAGCGGGTCTTTGTCACCACGCTGACCAAGAAGATGTCCGAAGACCTGACCGACTACCTGAAGGACCTCGGTCTGAAGGTGAAGTACCTCCACAGTGACATCAAGACCCTAGAGCGGACCCAGATCATTCGGGACCTGCGGCTGGGGAAGTTCGACGTCCTGGTCGGGATCAATCTGTTGCGTGAGGGACTGGATGTGCCGGAAGTTTCCCTGGTCGCCATCCTCGACGCGGACAAGGAGGGTTTCCTGCGGAACGAACGGTCGCTGATCCAGACGATCGGCAGGGCCGCCCGGAACGAACACGGGGCAGTCATCATGTATGCAGATACGGTTACCGAGTCGATGCAAAAAGCGATCGACGAGACGAAGCGGCGGCGGTCGATCCAGATGAAGTACAACGAAGAGCACCACATTACGCCAAAGACGATCATCAAGCCGATCCAGGATGCGATTACGGCAACGAAACCGAGTGAGGATACCGGCGAGAAGGAAGACAGCACCGAATTTACGACCCGGGACTTTGCTAAGCTGAAGCGGGCCGACCAGGAGAAGATGGTGGCCGAACTGACGGAGCAGATGCAATCGGCTGCCAAGCGGCTGGACTTCGAACAGGCCGCCACGTTGCGTGATACTGTCATGGAGCTGAAGGCGCAGATGACAGGAAAGAAAGTGAAGAAGAAATAAGGGGGATAAGTGATGGCAACCGACAAGATTGTGATTCATGGGGCGCGTGCCCATAATCTGAAGAACATTGATGTGACAATTCCCAAGAATAAACTGGTGGTGATCACCGGTCTGTCGGGATCGGGCAAGAGTTCCTTAGCCTTTGATACCCTGTATGCCGAGGGGCAACGACGGTACGTTGAGAGTCTATCCACATATGCCCGGCAGTTCCTGGGCCAGATGGATAAGCCGGATGTCGATTCAATCGACGGCCTCTCTCCGGCCATTTCGATCGACCAGAAGACGACCTCGCATAACCCGCGGTCGACGGTCGGGACGGTTACCGAGATCAACGACTTCCTCCGGCTCCTCTGGGCACGGGCCGGGACCCCCATCTGTCCCAACGACAACATTCCGATCACCAGCCAGTCGCCGGACCAGATGGTAGACCGGATCCTCAAGCTGCCCGAACGGACCCGCCTGCAGATTCTGTCGCCAATTATTCGTGACAAGAAGGGGACCCAGAAAAAGGTCTTCGACAAAATCAAGCGGGAAGGCTTCGTGCGGGTCCAGGTCGACGGCGAGACCTATGATCTGGATGAGGTGCCGGAACTCGATAAGAATAAGAAGCACACGGTCAACGTGGTGATCGACCGGATCATCGTCAAGGACGGAATCCGGTCCCGGCTCTTCGATTCCTTCGAAGCGGCCCTGCGGCTTAGCGACGGGTACGCCATCGCGGACGTCATCGGCGGCGACCCGATCCCGTTTTCCGAGAAGTACGCTTGCCCAATCTGCGGCTTCACGGTGGGCGAGCTCGAACCCCGCCTCTTTTCCTTCAACGCCCCCACCGGCGCCTGCCCAGAATGTGAGGGCCTGGGATCCAAGCTCGAAGTCGACGTGGACCTGGTTGTTCCCGACCGGAGCAAGACCCTGCGCGAGGGGGCCATGGTACCGTGGAACCCGATTTCCTCCCAGTACTACCCCCAGCTGCTGGAGCAGTTCTGTCAGGCAGTTGGCATCGACATGGACACACCGTTCAACAAGCTTCCTAAGAAACAACAGCAGATGGTCCTCTACGGCAATGGCGATCAGACCTTCCACTTCCACTACGAAAATGACTTTGGCGGAGTGCGGGACGTCGACGTGCTGTTTGAAGGGGTCATCAACAACATCAAGCGGCGCTACAAGGAGACCAACTCTGACTTCACGCGGGAACAGATGCGTAAATACATGACTGAGCTCCCGTGCCCGGTCTGCCACGGCTACCGGCTCAACCAACGGGCCCTGGCCGTGAAGATCGACGGCCAAAACATCGGGGAAGTTTCCGACCTGCCGATCAGCAAGTCGATTGACTACTTCAAGAACATCAAGCTGTCGGAGCAAAACGAAAAGATCGCTAAGCCGATTCTGAAGGAGATCCTGGACCGGCTGACCTTCATGCAGAACGTCGGGGTTGATTACCTGACTCTCAGCCGGTCGGCCCGGACCCTGTCTGGTGGGGAAGCCCAGCGGATCCGGCTGGCTACCCAGATTGGTTCCAATCTCTCCGGCGTAATGTACGTGCTGGACGAACCGTCAATTGGTCTGCACCAGCGGGACAACGACCGGCTGATCTCCTCACTTAAGGCAATGCGCGACCTCGGTAACACCCTGATCGTGGTTGAACACGATGAGGATACGATGCGGGCGGCCAACTACATCATCGACATCGGTCCCGGTGCCGGCGAAAACGGTGGTCGGGTGATGGCTGCCGGAACACCGAAACAGATCATGCGGTCACGGAAGTCACTGACGGGCCAGTACCTGTCCGGCAAGAAGATGATTGAGGTGCCGATGGAGCGCCGCAAGGGTAATGGCAAGCATATCATCCTGAAGGGGGCCGCCGCCAACAACCTCAAGAACATCGACGTTGACTTCCCCCTTGGCAAGTTCGTCTGTGTCACCGGGGTTTCCGGGTCGGGTAAGTCTACCCTGGTTAACCTGATCCTGAAACGAATTTTGGCCCAAAAGTTGAACAACAACTCCGCCAAGCCGGGGAAGTACAAGTCGATCTCCGGGGTCAACAACATCGAGAAGGTCATCAACATTGACCAGTCCCCAATCGGCCGGACCCCGCGGAGCAACCCAGCCACCTATACCGGAGTCTTTGACGATATCCGCGAGCTCTTTGCTCAGACCAACCAGGCCAAGGTACGGGGTTACACTAAGGGCCGGTTCAGCTTCAACGTCAAGGGCGGCCGCTGTGAGGCCTGCCACGGGGACGGGATCATCAAGATCGAGATGAATTTCCTACCCGACGTCTACGTTCCGTGTGAGGTCTGCCATGGGACCCGGTATAACTCTGAGACTCTCGAAGTTGAGTACAAGGGGAAGAACATCGCCGAAGTCCTGAACATGACGGTTTCCGAGGCCCTCGACTTCTTCAGCGCCATCCCGAAGATTCGGCGGAAGCTGCAGACGATCGAGGATGTCGGCTTAGGCTACGTGCACCTGGGGCAGCCCGCCACCACCTTGTCTGGTGGGGAGGCCCAGCGGATGAAGCTGGCCGCTGAATTGCACCGGCAGTCCCATGGGAAGAGCTTCTACATCCTGGATGAACCGACAACGGGACTCCACATGGATGACATCAAGCGTCTCCTGGGCGTCCTGCAACGACTGGTGGATGCCGGCAACACCGTTCTGGTGATCGAACACGAACTCGACGTGGTGAAGTCAGCGGACTGGCTGATTGACCTCGGACCAGAAGGCGGCGAGGGCGGTGGCCAGGTCGTGGCTACCGGAACGCCGGAAGAGGTTGCCCAGGTCAAGGGCAGCTATACTGGAAAGTACCTCAAACAGATGCTTGACCGGGACCGGGAGCTGATGGCTGCTCATGCCGCCAAGAAGAGTCGCCGGAAACGCAAATAAGTAAAGTAAAAAGGGAGCTTCATGCTGGTGAAGCTCCCTTTTGGTGTATCCTGGAAGTTAAGGAGGCGATGGTGATGATTCTGATTAGTGCGTGTCTAGCGGGGTTCAACGTCCGCTATGATGGCGGCAATGCCCGGAACAACCTGGCAGTAAAACTGGTGGCGCTGGGGCAGGCGATTACAGTCTGTCCGGAGATTATGGGCGGCTTTGCAACCCCGCGCGTTCCAGCCGAGATCCAGGGCGGCACCGGCCGGGATGTGCTAACAGGACGGGCTAAGGTGATGAATCGTGAAGGGCGCGATGTGACCAGGCAATACCTGCAGGGCGCCCAGATGGTCCTGAAGATTGCCCGGGATCATGGGGTGACGGCGGCCTTTCTGAAGCAGAAGAGCCCGGCCTGTGGCACCAAGCTGATCTATGATGGCAAGTTTGCCGGCAATAAGGTTCCGGGAGCGGGGGTGACCGCCACCCTGCTCCCGGATCACGGGATCAAGTGCTTTGGGGATGAGGATTTGACACTGGCCAACGTCCGACCGTACGTGGATGCGGTCACCTGGGAAAACCTTCACCACGATAACCTGCGGCCCTGACGAGTAATTATAAGACACGCCCGGCTTGATGTGTTACAATACTTGGGTAGTCCTGATAGAAGAGAGGAAAAGTAAATGGCTGATAAGATGCAGGTAGTGATCATTACGGGGATGAGTGGCGCCGGTAAGACGGTGGCCATCCACAGCTTTGAGGATCTTGGCTACTTCGTAATTGATAATATGCTGCCGAGCCTCGCTGAAAAATTTGTGGATGTGATCAAGAATTCTGGTGAGTTCGATAAGATCGCCATGGTGATGGATCTGCGTTCACGCGGTTTCCACAGCAAGGTCCTGCCGAGTTTGGAAAAGCTGCGCCAGCGTGATGACTTGCAGGTGCGCTTACTGTTTTTGGACGCTGACAACGTTACCCTGGTTTCCCGCTACAAGGAAACCCGCCGTGCGCACCCACTGGCACCCCAGGGCCGGCTCCTGGATGGGGTCGAATTGGAACGGAAGCTGCTGACCGAACTGAAGAGCCGGGCCGATGAGATTATCGACACGACCAACCTGACGCCGCGGAACTTGAAGTTGCGGATCAACAAGCTCTTTGGCCACGGCGAAGGCAGCAACTTCTACGTTGAGGTGATGTCCTTTGGCTTCAAGTATGGTCTGCCATTGGATGCGGACATCGTCATGGACGTCCGCTTCCTGCCGAACCCGTTCTACGTTTCGGAGTTAAAGCATCAAACAGGAAATGATCGGGCGGTCCAGGAATATGTTATGAAGAGTGATGAGGCCAAGGAATTCTACCAGCACTTGTCGTCGCTGATTAAGGGGGCCCTGCCCGGCTATATTCACGAGGGCAAGAGCAGTCTGACGGTTGCCATCGGTTGTACTGGTGGCCAGCACCGGTCCGTGACGATTGCCAACCGGCTGGCTGCCGACCTCAAGGACAGCGGCTACCAGGTCAACCTCTACCACCGCGATGTTGACAAGGCACAATAGAAAGGAAGACAACTTATGTTTCGTAAACCAAAGATTGTGGTGATCGGCGGTGGAACCGGTCTTCCCGTGGTCCTGCGCGGCCTGCGTGACAAGGACGTTGACATCACCGCCGTGGTAACGGTCGCTGATGATGGGGGTTCCTCTGGGATCCTGCGCAACTACATCAACGTGGTACCGCCTGGCGATATCCGGAACGGTCTGGTAGCCTTATCAGAACTGCCGCAACTGGAGTTGGACGTTTTCCAGTACCGGTTCAACAGCCGGGACCAGTTCTTTGCCGGCCACGCCATTGGGAACCTGATCATCTCGGCCCTTTCCGAGATGAAAGGCGGAATCTTCACCGCGGTTCAGGAATTGTCCGATATGATGAAAATCCGCGGGCACATTTATCCGGTTGCCAACGAGCCGCTAACCCTGAATGCTGAATTTACCGATGGGACAACCCTGAGCGGCGAATCTGAGATTACTGCGGCCCACAAGCAGATCAAGCGGGTTTGGGTCACGCCGTCCAACGATGGGGATAGTCACCAGGCCAAGCCCGTTCCCGAGGTCATTCAGGCCATCAAAGAAGCCGACCAGATTGTCCTGGGACCGGGAAGCCTGTTTACCAGTATCCTGCCGAACCTGATGATTGACGAGGTTGGCCGTGCCGTCTGTGAGAGCAAGGCGGAGGTCGTCTATATCTGCAACATCATGACGCAGAAGGGGGAGACCGACCACTTCACCGATGCCGACCACGTTCGGGTCCTCAACCAGCACCTCGGCAGGAACTTTATTGATACGGTTCTGGTCAACATCCGGCCGGTACCGAAGAACTACATTGATTTTCAGGAATGGAACGAAATTTCCCAGCCAGTTGGCCACGACTTCCAAGGCTTGCGTGACCAGGGGTGCCGGGTGATCAGTTCTAATTTCCTGCGCCTCAAGGATAATGGGGCCTTTCACGACCGCGATTTGGTGGTGGACGAGTTGATCAACCGCCTGCACCAGGTCCATGACTAGGAGGTAATTTTGTGTCGTACGCGAGTGAAGTAAAGAAGGAATTGACGGCAATCAAGGTTCACCAGAAGAACGCCCAGGCTGAACTGATGGCGCTGATCCGGATGAACGGCAGCATCGCCCTGGTTAACCACCAGCTGATCTTGAATATCCAGACGGAGAACCCGGCGATTGCCCGGCGGATTTATTCGCTATTAAAGGAGTTTTACCACGTGGAGAGCGAAATCGTGGTACGGCGCAAGATGAAGCTCAAGAAGAACAACCAGTACATTGTCCGGTTGCGCTATGCGGCCCAGCACGTCCTCGATGACCTGGGAATCTTGCAGAACCTGCAGATCAAGGAACGGGTGCCGATGGAGCTGCTCGATGATGAGTGGATGGTGCGTTCATACCTGCGGGGGGCTTTCCTGGCCGGGGGGTCGGTCAATAACCCCGAGACATCGCGCTACCACCTGGAGATCTATTCCCTGTACGAGGAACACAACGAGATGATCGCCCAGATGATGAACAAGTTTGGCCTCAATGCCCAGACAACGGCCCGGCGCAGCGGCTTTATCGTCTACTTAAAGGAAGCCGAGAAGATTGCTGACTTCATGTCTTTGATCGGGGCCACCAACTCGATGCTCCAGTTTGAGAACGTCCGAATTGTCCGGGACATGCGGAACTCGGTCAACCGGCTGGTCAACTGCGAGAACGCCAATATGAACAAGATTGCCAATGCCTCGACCCGGCAGATTGAAAACATCCGGCTGATTGATGAACGGGTCGGCATTCAGACACTGCCGGACAAGCTGCGCGAGATTGCCGAGACCCGGCTGGCCCACCAGGAGGTTAGTTTGAAAGAACTCGGTGAGCTGGTACCGGGCGGCCCGATCTCCAAGTCAGGGGTCAACCACCGGCTGCGGAAGCTCAATGCCTACGCGGACGAGCTGCGAATGTCCAAGGCAGAATAACCAAAAAGTACACCTGCAAAGTTGTGGGTGTACTTTTTGCGTCTAAAATTGAAAAAGCACCGGGCGACGAGTCGTCCAGTGCTGATCAGCCGAATAATTACTTCAGCTTAGAATTGTTTTCCATGACCCCGTCGAGCAGACCGTAGTCCACCGCTTCTTGAGCCGTAAAGTAGTGGTCACGCTCCGTATCTTCTTGGATCTTTTCGATCGGTTGACCGGAGTTCTTAGCGAGGATGCCGTTCAGCATCTTCCGGGTCTTCAGGATTTCAGTGGCAGCAATTTCAATTTCAGTTTGCTGACCCTGGGCTCCACCAGATGGTTGGTGAATCAGAACTTGTGAGTGTGGCAGACCAAAACGCTTGCCCTTGGCACCAGAGGATACCAGGACACTGGCCATGGAAGCAGCCATACCGATAACAATCGTCTGAACATCAGCCTTGATGAAGTTCATCGTGTCGTAGATCGCCATTCCTGACGTAACGACACCACCAGGTGAGTTGATGTATAAGTAAATGTCTTTTGTTGAATCTTGCGCATCCAAGAACAGCAGTTGCGCAACGATTGAGTTTGCCATGTCGTCTTCGATTGGACCAGACAGCATAATGATCCGGTCCTTCAGAAGCCGTGAGTAGATATCATAAGCACGTTCACCACGAGATGATTGCTCAATGACAGTTGGAACTAAGTTCATGTTGTGGCCTCCTTATTGATTAGCACTCATTAGTATTTATTGCTAATGGATATTAATACTATAACCGATTGGTCAAAAAAGGTCAAATGTTTTGTCCTAAATAATAAAAACGGGCCTGGCAAATGCCTAGGTCCGTTCTTTGTCGAGGGAGTTTTGAGTGTTACTTTTCATTAGCGTTCTCGGAAACCATGTCTAATTCAGTAGCGGCACTTTGCTGGTCGAGTTCCTCCCAGTCAGCAGCGGTCTTGAATACGTTTAATTTACTAGTATCTTCCATGATATTACCTCCATAGATGTTAGTTAATTTTATTATTTTACTTTCGTTAATTAAGCAGCTCCTCACCACACATTGAATACTACATCATATTGGTATAGTTTGCAATACCCCTAATAGCAATATATTTGAAAAGGTTTTCTTAAATTGGTATAGCTCAAAGAGGGGAGAATAACGGGTTGCGGGGTTGGTAACGTTTAGCAATTTGGGGTAAAAGATAAAAATATTTTGCTGATTTTATTAGCCATGCAGAAATAAATGGTTGAAATACCGTCAAGGGTTGCTTTTTAAAACGCGGCCCGGTATAATTGGAACGTTAATTAATTTACGTTTGATATAAAAGGAGGCATATTCACATGCGTAAAGCACACCCATACGGCGTACAAGGCCGTCGCCCAGTTGCTCCTAAGTACAAGCGAGCATTAAAAGAAAAGAAGATCGAAGCTATTCGTAAGTGGGCTAAGGAAAAGCCAGCCGACGAAAAGTAATGATTCAAAAAAACAGTCCAGCATCTGCCGGGCTGTTTTTTATTATCAATATTTATTGATGAACGAAAAAAGGCAACCGTCAAAACGGCTGCCTTTTGTAATGCGCCCCCCGGGAGTCGAACCCGGATCTCGAGAACCGGAATCTCACGTGCGATCCATTACACTAAGGGCGCATGTTGCTGTGTTGTATCAATCAACGTTTATTATAATATCCTATTCTCGATTGGATTGCAACCATTATTTGAAACTTTTAATCAAGATAACGTTTTCACAAGAAAAAAGCGAATTTCTAGGGCGATTGAATAGACAATTAACAATAAGATGGGTATTATAAGTAGCGTAAGGTTTGTATATTGCTTAGACCTTACTGCATTAGTTTTACATTTTAGAATGAGTATAAATTACTTGTCCTAAAATCGGAATGTGATAAACTAAGCATGTACGCTAATTATGTTTTCCTAAAGGAGGAAATTGCAGTATGACTGTAAAGATTGGTATTAATGGTTTCGGCCGTATTGGTCGTTTGGCATTCCGTCGTATTCACGAACTCAACACTGATGACATCGAAGTTGTTGCTATCAACGACTTGACTTCACCAGAAATGTTGGCTTACTTACTGAAGTACGACTCAACCCAAGGTCGTTTTGATGGCGAAGTTTCATCAACTGACAAGGGTATCGTTGTTGACGGTAAGGAATACCCTGTATACGCAGAACGTGACGCACGTAACATTCCTTGGGTAAAGAACGACGGTGTTGACTTTGTCCTTGAATGTACTGGTTTCTACACTTCTGCAGAAAAGTCCCAAGCTCACTTGGACGCCGGCGCAAAGCGTGTTCTGATTTCTGCACCTGCTGGTAACATTCCTACTGTTGTCCCAGGCGTTAACTTGGACACTTTGAAGGCTGACGACAAGATCGTTTCCGCTGGTTCATGCACGACCAGCTGCCTTGCCCCAATGGCATACTGGCTCAACAAGAACTTCGGTATCAAGGTTGGTACTATGACGACTGTTCACGCCTACACTGGTAGCCAAGCTGTCCTTGACCAACCACGTGGTAAGAAGTTCCGTAACAACCGTGCTGCCGCTGTTAACACTATTCCTCACTCAAGTGGTGCTGCTAAGGCTATCGGTCTGGTTATCCCAGAACTGAACGGTAAGCTTTCTGGTCACGCACAACGTGTTGCTGTACCTACTGGTTCATTGACTGAACTTGTTACTATCCTTAACAAGAAGGTTTCAATTGATGAAGTTAACGAAGCTATGAAGAAGGCTTCTGAAAACAACCCAGCTTACGGTTACACTGAAGACCCAATCGTTTCAAGTGATATCATCGGTTCTACTTTTGGTTCAGTATTTGACCCATCACAAACCGAAATCATGGAAGGCGAAGACGGTACTCAATTAGTTAAGACCGTTGCTTGGTACGACAACGAAAACGGCTTCACTTGCAACATGATTCGGACTCTGCTTCACTTTGCAGAACTTTAATCTGATTGCTTAAATAAGCTTTTTTGTAAAAGGTGGGAGGAGGAGACTCCAACCGCCTTTTTCTTAACAGAGAAGGAGGAAACACATAGTTATGGCTAAATTAACTGTTGAAGACCTGCCATTAGAAGGCAAGAAGGTCTTAATGCGGGTTGACTTCAATGTCCCAATTAAGGATGGTGTTGTTGGCGATGACAACCGGATCGTTGCCGCACTGCCAACCATCAAGTACGTTATCGAACACGGTGGCCGGGCAATCCTGTTCTCCCACCTTGGCCGGATTAAGAAGGAAGAAGACAAGCCAGGTCTGTCCCTTCGTCCAGTTGCTGAACGGCTTTCCAACTTGCTGAACAAGCCAGTTACCTTTGTTCCAGTAACGGAAGGCAAGCAGCTTGAAGATGCCATCAACAACATGAACAACGGTGATGTTCTGCTTGTTCAAAACACCCGTTACGAAGATGTTAAGGATGGCGAATACGTCAAGCGTGAATCTGGTAACGACCCTGAATTAGGCAAGTACTGGGCTTCACTTGGTGACGTCTTTGTTAACGATGCTTTCGGTACTGCTCACCGTAAGCACGCTTCCAACGTCGGGATTGCCACTAACATGCCAGGCAAGGCTGCTGCCGGTTACCTGATGCAAAAGGAAATTAAGTTCTTGGGTGACGCCGTTGACAACCCAGAACGTCCATTTGTTGCCATCTTAGGTGGTGCCAAGGTTTCTGACAAGATCGGTGTTATCGACCACCTGCTCGACAAGGCTGACAAGATCATCATCGGTGGTGGGATGGCTTACACCTTCTACGCTGCCAAGGGTATCAAGACTGGTGACTCCTTAGTTGAAAAGGACAAAATTGATGTTGCCAAGCAAATCCTTGACAAGGCCGGCGACAAGATCGTTTTGCCTATCGATAACGTAGTTGCTGACAAGTTCGACAACGATGCTAACACCAAGGTTGTTGAAGGCGACATTGACGATGGCTGGATGGCTCTTGACATCGGTCCAAAGTCAATCAAGGAATTCGAAAACGTTCTGAAGGACGCTAAGACGGTTGTTTGGAACGGCCCAATGGGTGTCTTCGAAAAGCCTAACTTCGCCAAGGGAACCCTTGAAGTTGGTAAGTTCCTTGGTACCTTAGCTGACGCAACCACGATTGTCGGTGGTGGTGACTCAACTGCCGCTGTTAAGCAATTAGGTGTTGCTGGCAAGCTTACCCACATCTCCACTGGTGGTGGGGCTTCCCTGACCTACCTTGAAGGTAAGGTATTACCAGGAATTGCTGCAATTTCTGAAAAGTAATCAAATCTTTACGAGCGGAACCGATATTTTGTACGGTTCCGCTTTTTTGAAGGAGTGATGATGTGATGCGGGTACCGATGATTGCGGGCAACTGGAAGATGAACAAGACGGTCGCTGAGGCGGTGGCCTTCGTTAAGCAGGTTAAGGATCAGCTACCGCCAGCCAGTCAGCAGGAGACGGCATTAGCGGCTCCCACCCTGGCACTGGTACCAATGGTATCTGCAGCGGCTGGTTCGCCTTTGAAGGTAATGGCCGAAAACTGTTACTACAAGGATAGCGGTGCCTTTACCGGGGAGACGAGTCCTAGGGCCCTTTATGCTGCCGGAATTCACCATGTTATTCTTGGCCACTCCGAACGGCGCAACTACTTTCATGAAACCGATGAGCTGATCAATAAAAAGGTCAAGGCCGCCCTGGCCAATGATCTCTGCCCGATCGTCTGCTGTGATGACACGATGGGCCGGCGGATTGCTTATGACCAGAAGATCCACTGGGTGGTCAACCGGATCCTGGCCGACGTCAAAGACCTGAGCGAAGACGAGGTGGAAAAGGTTACAATTGCCTATGAACCGAACTGGGCGATTGGCACCGGTCAGAGTGCCGATCCAGACCAGGCCGAAGAGGGCTGCTACCTGATTCGGCAGACCATCTCGGACATGTATGGCTCCAAGGTGGCCAACAACATTCGGATCCTATACGGGGGCAGTGTGACAACCAAGAATGTCGGGGCACTGATGGCCCAGCCGGATATTGATGGCGCGCTGGTTGGCGTCGCCAGCCTGGACCCGAAAACCTTTTTACAAATCGTCAATCATTAACGGCGAAAAGCTTGTTTTTAGTTGTGCAAAATAATACAATATTACTTGTGGAATGTATCCAAATATAAGACAGAGGAGAGATTCATCAAATGTCACTTATTACAGATATTTATGCACGTGAAGTTCTTGATTCACGTGGTAACCCAACCGTTGAAGCTGAAGTTTACACTGAAGCTGGCGGTGTTGGCCGTGGGATTGTCCCATCAGGTGCTTCAACTGGTGAACACGAAGCCGTTGAATTGCGTGACGGTGACAAGAACCGTTTCGGCGGCAAGGGCGTACTGAAGGCCGTTGCTAACGTTAACGATGTTATTGCTAAGGAAATTGTTGGGATGGAA
Source organism: Limosilactobacillus galli (assembly GCF_947381495.1). Taxonomy (NCBI): domain Bacteria; kingdom Bacillati; phylum Bacillota; class Bacilli; order Lactobacillales; family Lactobacillaceae; genus Limosilactobacillus; species Limosilactobacillus galli. Next base: position 16,128 of record NZ_CANCWK010000006.1, read on the forward strand.
GTTACCGACCAAATTGCCATTGATAAGGCAATGATTAAGCTGGACGGTACTCCTAACAAGGGCAAGCTTGGTGCCAATGCTATCTTGGCCGTTTCATTGGCTGCTGCTCGGGCTGCTGCTGATGAACTGCAAGTTCCTCTTTACAACTACCTTGGCGGTTTCAACGCTCACGTACTGCCAACACCAATGATGAACGTTATCAACGGTGGTGCTCACTCTGATAACAAGGTTGACTTCCAAGAATTCATGATCATGCCAGTTGGTGCACCAACTGTTCGTGAAGCTATTCGTTGGGGTTCAGAAACTTTCCACGCCCTGAAGAAGGAATTGGAAGCTGCTGGTAAGGTAACCTCTGTTGGTGACGAAGGTGGATTTGCTCCTGACTTTGCTAACAACGCTGAACCATTTGAATACCTGATCAAGGCTATCAAGGACGCCGGCTACAAGCCAGGTAAGGACATTGCCATTGCCTTTGACGTTGCCGCTTCCGAACTTTGGGACGACGACGCTAAGAAGTACAAGCTTCGTTGGTCAACTGGTGAAGAATACACCACTGACGAATGGATCAAGTACCTGTCCGGCATCATTGAAAAGTACCCAATCGTTTCTGTCGAAGACCCAATTGACGAAAACAACTGGGATGACTGGGTAACCCTTACCAAGGAACTTGGCAAGAAGGTTCAACTTGTTGGTGACGACTTCTTCGTAACTAACACCGACTACCTGAAGAAGGGTATCAAGATGGGTGCCGCTAACTCCATCCTGATCAAGCTTAACCAAATCGGTACTTTGACTGAAACGGTTGAAGCTATCGAAATGGCTAAGGAAGCTGGTTACACTGCCATCGTTTCACACCGTTCTGGTGAAACTGAAGACACGACGATTGCTGACTTGGTTGTTGCTACTAACGCCGGCCAAATCAAGACTGGTTCTATGAGCCGGACTGATCGTCTTGCTAAGTACAACCAACTTATGCGGATCGAAGACCAACTTGGCGACGTTGCTCAATACAAGGGTATTCACTCATTCTACAACCTGAGTGAACAAGCTCGTCAAGACATCGAAAACCGTTAATTTAACTGAATAAGTTAACGTCAAAAAGGGCCAGCTCTCTTAAATGAGGGCTGGCCCTTTTGTGGTCATTGAAATGGGTTATAATGCTAGTAGGTAAATTATGTGGTGCAAGTTTAGAGGGGGAACTAATATGCCAAAAGACATTCAGGGAATTGCGGCCAGCGATGGGGTGGGAATTGCCCCAGCCTACCTGCTGACGACACCCGACTTATCGTTTAAGAAGCGGCGGGTGGCAGATCCGGAGCAGGAATACCGGCGGGTCAAAGCGGCCTTCACTGCTTCGATTGCCGACCTGCAGCGGATTAAGGAGAATGCGCGAAAACGATTGAGTGATAAGGAACTGGATGTCTTTGATGCCCATATCGCCATTCTTTCCGACCCTGAAATGCTCGGCCAGATCAAGGGTGAAATCGATGCCCTCCAGGTGAACGCGGAGGAGGCCGTCAGCAAGGTTACCGGGAACTTCGCCAACATGCTGGCTGCCATGAAGGACAACCAGTACATGCAGGAGCGGGCAACGGATGTCCGGGATATCGCTAAGCGCACCCTCAGCCACCTGTTGGGGAAGAAGCTGCCGACCCTGGCAGCGATTACCCATCCAGTCATCATTGTGGCCGATGAATTGACCCCGTCAGACACCTCCCAGATGGATCCTAAACTGATCAAGGGGATTGTAACCAACTGCGGCGGGCGGACCAGCCATGCGGCTATCATGGCGCGGACCCTCCGTATTCCAGCAGTAGTTGGGACTAACGATGCGACGGCCTATGTTAAAAATAACCAGCGGATGGTGGTTGACGGTCTAAGCGGTACCGTGGTGGTTGATCCGACCGACGCCCAGATCAATGCTTACCGGCAGAAGGCGGCGGGCTTTGATGAACGGACCGCTGAATGGGCCCGCTTGGTTGATGCACCGTCGATCTCCAAGGATGGCCAGCGTTTTCGGATCACTGCCAACATCGGGACTCCTGATGATGTTGACGATGTGATCCACCAAGGAGCGGAGGGTATCGGGCTCTTTCGTTCCGAATTTCTCTACATGAATAGCGACCACCTGCCAACGGAGGAGGAGCAGTTCGAGGCCTATCGCCGGGTAATCATCAATATGCAGGGCAAGCGGGTTGTAGTGCGGACCCTGGATATCGGTGGGGACAAGCCCTTGCCATTCCTGCCCTTGCCCCGGGAAATGAACCCTTTCCTCGGCTACCGGGCAATCCGGTTATGCCTGGACCATCCTGAGATCTTTAAGCCCCAGCTGCGGGCCCTGATCCGGGCTTCTCAATATGGGCCGCTATCGATCATGTTTCCGATGATTGCGACGGTCCAGGAGTTGCGGCGGGCTAAGCAGATCTTCAACGAATGCAAGGCGGAGCTGCAGGCTACTCAACCGGGCCTCGGTGATGACATCCGGCTCGGCATCATGGTGGAGATTCCGCTGGTGGCGGTTAATGCCGCCAACCTGGCGAAGGAGGTTGACTTCTTCAGCATTGGGACCAATGACCTGATCCAGTACAGTTTTGCCGCTGACCGGGGAAGCGACGCGGTTTCGTACCTCTACCAACCCCTTAACCCAGCCTTCCTGACCCTGCTCAAGCACGTGATTGATGCGGCCCATGAGCATAAGATTACGGTTGCTATGTGCGGGGAGATGGCGGGTGACAAGTGGGCCCTGCCGCTCTTGATGGGGCTGGGGCTCGATGCCTACTCGATGTCTTCTTCGACCGTGCTGCGGACCCGGAGCATGATGAGCACGCTGGATACCCGGGAATGCCGGCGGGTAGTAAACGACGCCATTAACAACTGTTCAACTGACCGGGACGTCAAGATGCTGGTGAAGAACAGCCTTAATATTAAATGAATAAAAGGGAGTAACGGTGATGGTTACTCCCTTTTATTACAAAATAATGAGAAAACCATAGAAATTTATACAAATCTATAATATACTTTCCTAGAGTTTAATTAGGAAAGGGACTTGATAGAAAATGAAAGATAGTGCGCCAAAGCTTCGCCGGTCAATGACGGCGGGGCAGATGGAGATGATTTCGCTTGGTGGGGCCATTGGGGTCGGCCTGTTCATGGGGGCGACCTCAACGATTAAGTGGACCGGACCATCCGTCATGTTGGCGTATGCCTTTGTCGGTTTGATCCTCTACATTGTGATGCGGGCCTTGGGAGAGATGATCTACATCAATCCGGGGACTGGGTCGTTTGCGGACTACGCCACCGAGTATGTCCATCCCCTCGCTGGTTACCTGGCCAAGTGGGCCAACGTCTTCGAATACATCGTGGTCGGGATGTCCGAGGTAGTTGCGGCAACCGAGTACCTTAAGTACTGGTGGCCGCACATGCATACCTGGATTGCCGGGATCGTGATCATTATCTTCCTGGTCCTGGCCAACCTGGCGAGTGCTAAGGCTTACGGTTCGCTGGAATTTTGGTTTGCGATGATCAAGGTCGTCACGATCATCTTCATGATCTTGCTCGGTTTCATGGTGATCTTCTTCGGCTTTGGCAATGGCGGTCACCCAACCGGCTTCAGCAATCTCTGGGCTCACGGCGGCTTCTTCACCGGGGGCGTCAGTGGCTTCTTCTTCTCCATGTCGATCATTGTCGGTTCGTATGAAGGGATCGAACTGCTGGGGATTTCGGCCGGTGAGGTGGCTAATCCGCAAGAGGCGATCGTGAAGTCCGTCAAGTCGGTCCTCTTCAGAATCCTGATCTTCTACGTCGGGGCGATTTTCGTCATCGTGACGATCTACCCGTGGAACAAGCTTTCCAGTGTCGGTTCACCGTTCGTTTCCACCTTTGCCAAGGTCGGAATTACGGCGGCAGCCTCGATCATCAACTTCGTGGTGCTGACGGCGGCCCTGTCTGGGGCTAACTCCGGAATCTACAGCTCCAGCCGGATGCTCTTCAAGCTGGCCCACGAAGGGGATGCCCCAAAGATTTTTGGTCGGCTCTCCAAGCGGATTGTTCCAGATGCCGCCATCCTGGGGATCTCTGGGGGAATCCTGATCGGGTTCATTATCGACATGGTTGCGTCGATCTACAGCAAGTCCACGGCAGACATGTTCGTGGTGGTCTTCAGTTCATCCGTTCTGCCGGGGATGATCCCGTGGTTCGTAATCCTGCTGGCTGAACTGCGCTTCCGCCACAATAATCCGGACGTGATGGTCAACCACCCGTTCAAGCTGCCGTTGTACCCATTCTCAAACTACTTTGCCTTCATCATGTTGATTGTGATTGTGGTCTTCATGTTCATCAACCCGGACACCCGGATCTCAGTTATTGTCGGGGCCGCTGTCCTAATTATAGCGACCCTGGTATACCTGTTCCGGCACCGGGCAGCAGCAAGCAATATACATAAAATTTGAAAATCGCCGATCCAGCTATGATTTAGCAGGGTCGGCGATTTTAGTGTAGAATGGGATGGTGATTCCAAAAACGAGGAGAGTTTTATGAAAGATATTCAGTGTGATAGTCAAACCAAGCAACTCGTGCGGGCCATTTTGATCGGTCTCTTGACGGGGGTCGTGGTGTGCCTCTTTCGCCTGGCCATTCAGCACGCCCTGATTCTGGTCGGCAAGAGCTTTCAATATTTTCATACGCACCCCCTCTGGCTGATTCCATGGGCTGTCGGGTCAGTGATCCTGGCGCTCCTGCTCGGCTGGATGGCGCAACGCAACCCCAACATCAAGGGCTCTGGGATTCCCCAGGTCGAGGGGCAGCTCACCAGCCAGTTCGACGAGGAATGGTGGCCGGTCCTCTGGCGGAAGTTCGTCGGCGGGATCCTGGCGATCGGGTCGGGGCTCTACCTCGGACGGGAAGGACCGTCGATCCAACTGGGGGCCACGGTTGGCCAGGGAGTTGCCGAAGGGCTACACGCCAACCAGCTTGACCGCCAAGTCGGCATTGCCAGCGGGGCCGCAGCGGGGCTGGCAGCGGCCTTTAACGCCCCGATTGCCAGCACGATCTTTATTTTGGAGGAGGTCTACCACAACTTCTCGCCGGTGATCTGGCTGGCGACCTTCGTCAGTTCGCTCTGTTCTAACATAGTCTCAATGGTCTTCTTCGGCTTGCGGCCGGTCCTGGACGTCCCCTATGAGCAGATGCTGCCTACAAAATACTACTGGCACCTGATCGTGCTGGGGCTCTTACTGGGACTATTGGGGCGGTTGTATCAGATTGTGATCCTGCACCTCAACAGTTGGAGTGCCAAGCTGAAGTGGCTGCCGCCGGTTGCCTACCCGGTGGTGCCCTTCCTGTTAGTGATTCCAATTGCCTGGTTCTGGCCGCAGACCCTGGGCGGGGGAAACCAGTTGATCGGGACCCTGCGCCTGATGCCGGTGTCCGTCGGTCTCTTCTTGGGGCTATTCGTGCTCCGCTTTGTCTTCTCAATGATCAGTTACGGTTCGCAGCTGCCTGGGGGGATCTTCCTACCGATCCTAACGCTGGGAGCGGTGCTGGGGGCCTTCTACTGTGCCCTGATGAATCAGCTGGGCTTATTGCCGGCGGCGTACCTGCCGAACTTCATCATCTACGCGATGGCCGGTTACTTTGCCTGCATCAGCAAGGCGCCGTTCACGGCCATCCTGCTGATCACCGAGATGGTGGGCTCCCTGGCGCACCTGATGCCGCTGGCTACGGTGGCAGTGGTAGCCTACCTGGTCGTCAACGCCCTGCATGGCGAGCCGGTCTACACGGCGATGTTCAATGCCTTCATCGGCAAGCACCCCCAGAAGCCGGACCAGAACGTCACGATGCCGGTGACCGTCTACGCAGGTTCGCGGCTGGATGGTTGCCAGGTGAAGGATTACCCGTGGCCAACGGATACCATTGTGACCCTGATCTACCGGGGAGAGGATAAGATCATCCCCAATGGTAAGACGGTCATTCAGGCTGGCGATACCCTGCTGATTCGGGCTAACTTTACTAAAACCAACCATTGCTACCGGCGGATAATGAGTGCGGCTCACTATGCGAACGTATAGCATTCAAGCGGGGCTTATGGTATGATAATAAAGATATAGTGGGTAAAGTATTAGGAGGAAAATTCCTTGTATAACACATTAATGACTTTGTTTTTAATCGATTGCGTGGTTTTAATCGCATGTGTAATGATGCAACCAGCAAAGAACGATAACGACGCAATGTCAGCACTGACCGGTGGTGCGGGAGACCTCTTCTCCCGGCGCAAGGCCCGTGGTTTTGAAGCGGTCATGCAAATTGTCACAACAATCTGCGGGGCACTCTTCTTTATCCTGGCATTAGCACTGGTTTACGTATCATCACATTAGACATTGGTAGTGTGCCCCCTGTAGCGATTCAGGGGGCTTTCTTTTTATTGGAAAAGGATGGTAGTGATGAAAACATATACGGGTGAGCCATTTTACTTCAACGGCGGCCGGCCGGCAGTAATTTTGCTGCACGCTTATTCGGGCAACAGCAATGATGTGCGGATGCTGGGTCGCACCCTCCAGAAGCAGGGCTATACTGTCTACGCGCCGGTATTTACGGGGCACGGAGGTGATCCCTGCCGGATCCTTAGAGATGGCGACCCCGATGCCTGGTGGGAAGATACGCAGTTGGCGATTCGGCGTTTGCGGGATAGCGGCCACGACCAGCTGGCCATCTTTGGCCTCTCGCTGGGCGGTCTCTTTGCTACCCGGGCCCTGGAGAATGATGCTCAGCTGAGCGGCGGGGGCGTTTTTGCCTCCCCAATCACCACCTGGGGACAATCGAACGTGCCAGAGTACTTTCCCCGGCTGGCAATGAATTACTACCAGAAAGAACAGACGCCGCAGACAACGGTGGCCGAAAAGATGGCTTGGATCAGGGACCACCTGCCGGCCCAACTAGCAGCAATTCAGGCCATGACTAAGCAGCTTGACGCGGACCTGGGTCAGCTTCACCAGCCCTTCTTTATTGCCCAGGGCGGCCGTGACGAAATGATTGATCCGCAATCTGGTGCCCAGCTGGCTGATCGGCTGCGGGCTCAGGGGACGCCGGTGGATTACCACTTCTATCCAGACGCTACCCACCTGTTGACGGTCAATCCGGCCCACCGCCAGTTATTCGCGGACGTCTTAGACTATTTACAAAAATTATTCGAGGTATCAGATGACAACAAGAACAAACGATAAACAGCATTTAGAAGATCAGATTCTTAAATACTTAACCGATAATGCGGGGGTGAGCTACTCTGCTGAACGGATCGCCTATCATCTGGGGATGGACAACGGCGACCAGTTTACCCCGGTTGTCCAGGCCCTGGCCAAGCTGGAGCGGGACAAGAAGGTCCAGGTAACCGACAAGGGCGAGTTCGAGGCCGTGATCAAGCAGCAACCGCTGACCGGGATCTTCCATGGCAATGACAAGGGCTTCGGTTTCGTCGACTACGATCCAGACCTGCCGGACATGTACATTAACTCGGACCACACTCTGCACGCCTTAAACGGTGACCAGGTAACGGTCAAGGTCCTGCGCCCCGGGAAGCCGGGAACCGATCAGGGGCCCGAGGGACAGGTGACGTACATCGTCGAGCACAACTATGAGCGGGTAGTCGGCGAGTTCAAGCAGGAAACCGTCGGTAACTACATCGGTGAGATCCTGTTGAAGGACAAGAAGCTGAACACCTACCGCTTCTTCGTTACGGACCAGGGCTTGAAGCCGATGGATGGCCAGGTGGTCACGGCCACTGTGGCCACTTACCCGGATGATGATTCCCCGAAGGTCATGACTGGGGCGGTAACGGAGGTTATCGGGGACAAGGATGAACCGGGCATTGACATCATGTCGGTCATCTACGCCCACGATGTTCCGCACGAATTCCCCAAGGAGGCCCTGGAACAGGCGGATAAGATTCCGCTACACGTTCTGCCGGAGGAAAAGAAGGGCCGGGAAGACATCACCGACCAGCCGCTGGTCACGATTGACGCCATCGAGTCCAAGGACTTGGACGATGCCGTCGTCGCTTGGAAGATGGACAACGGCCACTACCACCTCGGGGTTCACATCGCCGACGTCAGCCACTACGTCAAGCCGGGGACGCCGCTGGACAAGGAAGCCTTTAAGCGGGGAACTTCGGTTTACCTGACTGACCGAGTAGTTCCAATGCTGCCCAAGCGCCTGTCCAACGGGATCTGTTCACTGAACCCGGGTGAGGAACGGCTGGCCATGAGTTGTGAGATGGAGATTGACGAGAACGGTAAGGTCATCAACCACCGGATCTTCCCGAGTGTCATGCGGTCCCACGCCCGGATGACCTACAAGGCGGTCAACCGGATCCTGGAAGCCCACGATCCGAAAACGATTGCCGAGTACAAGAACCTGGTGCCAATGTTTGAGACGATGGGCGAGCTCCACCGGATCCTGCTCAAGAACCGGAAACGGCGGGGCGCCATCGACTTTGAGGCCCCAGAAGCTAAGATCATCGTGGATGAAAAGGGCCACCCAACGGATATCCAGCTCCGGGAGCGGGGACTGGCCGAACGGATGATTGAGTCCTTCATGCTGGCAGCCAACGAGACGGTGGCGGAACACTACTTTAAGGAGAAGGTGCCATTCCTCTACCGGATTCACGAAACGCCGGATAAGGACCGGATTAAGTCCTTCGTTGACTTCCTGGAGGTCTTCGGGATCAACGTTCACGGCGACATCAACAACGTTAAGCCGAAGATGCTGCAGAATGTCCTGAAGGAAGTTGCCGGCAAACCGGAAGAAGAGATGGTCCAGGTCATGATGCTGCGGAGTATGCAGCAGGCCAAGTACTCGGATGAAGAACTCGGCCACTTCGGTCTGGGGGCTCCATATTACACCCACTTCACTTCCCCAATTCGGCGTTACCCTGACGACACGGTGCACCGCCTGATCAAGTGGTACCACGAGCACGGCAAGGATGAGAAGTCCAAGGCCCACTGGCGTGACAAGCTGCCGGAGATTGCCGAACACACTTCCGTTACTGAACGGCGGGGGATCGACACGGAACGGGATGTCGACAGCATGAAGAAGGCCGAATACATGGAGGACCACATCGGCGAGACCTTCGATGCGGTGGTCAGTTCCGTGATGAAGTTTGGGCTGTTCGTTGAATTGCCAAACACGGTTGAGGGCCTCATCCACATCAGCGTGATGAATGACGACTATTATGAATATTCCGAAAAGCACCTGGCCCTGATTGGCCGCAAGACGCACCGGATCTTCCAGATCGGTCAGCCGGTTCAAGTTAAGCTTCTGCGGGTCGACAAGGACCTGCGGGAGGTTGACTTCCAGATCGTGCACCCGGAAAACACGCCAACCACGAAGATTCGGGTGCCGCATGACGACCGGCGGGGGAACCACGGCCACTTCAACCGGCGGGACCGGAACAAGCACAATGGTCACGTTAATAACCGGCAGATCAACCGGGGTCAGAGCCGGCACCACAATAATTCACGCGACCATCATTCCGAGGGACGGCGCAACCGCAACCGTCGTCGTCACTCATAATTACAATGGAGGGATAGCATGGCAAAGAAATCCCAACACAATAATGACAACTTAATTGCCCAAAATAAAAAGGCCCGCCACGACTATTTCGTGACGGACACCTATGAGGCCGGATTGGTCCTGACTGGGACGGAGATCAAGTCTGTTCGGGCGCACCGGGTCAACCTTAAGGACGGCTTTGCTCAGATTAAAAACGGCGAGGCCTGGCTGATGAATGTTCACATCAGCGAGTACGATAACGGAACCTACTTCAATCAGGATCCGCTGCGGAACCGGAAGCTTCTTCTCCACAAGAAGGAGATTCACCGCCTGACCGGAACCCTCCAGGATAAGGGGGTTACCTTGATTCCGCTGAAGATGTACATCAAGCATGGCTATGCCAAGGTCCTGCTGGGGGTTGCCAAGGGTAAGCACCAGTATGACAAGCGGGAGGCCATCAAGCGCCGGGAACAGAACCGGGAGATTGAACGGGTAATGAAGCATTACTAAACAACAAACGCACAGTAGCGTGATTAAACGTTACCGTGCGTTTTTAATATGGTTACACTTGAAGCCCATTCCGAAGCTGTCGGCCAGCCGTGAACGACGAAAGCGGAGATACTTGGGATCCCGTTGACCGCGCCGGGCCCAGTGGTCAAGGACGCTGGCAACGAGGATGGCCAACGGTTCGTCGGCTTTTTGCTCGACCTTTAGTTCATGGTAGTAGCTTCCGGTGAGTTCAACAGGCTGGAGGGAGAAAACCTGGCGGCTGCCTTGGAAGACCCGGTAGCGGCCGGCGAGGGGCGAACCGACGATGAACCAGTTCAGCCCGCGAATGTAAATTACCTGGCGGACAAAGCCCAGGGACTTGCCGACTGTTCCGACCCGTTGCCGATTGAGGTAGAGGGAGAACTTCGGCAGCATGCCCAGTGACTGCTGCTTAACCTCGGCGAGCAGGGTCCCGTTGATCGCATAGAGGGAGAGGACGTCATGGTGTATGCCCCACTTACCGACCAGCAGGTAGCACGACCGCCCCTGATGGTCACGGACGATCGTGGTCCCATGCAGGTCGGTCGCGTGATCACGCAGATATAATTGCCGCATTTTTTCACCACCAATCTACTGCTTTAAGTGTATTTTACCAGCTTAGCGGCCGATTGCCTACCGCCAAAGCGTTTTCATTTCGGTGCGCAGGCGGTGTATAGATATGCTAAAATAATAGACGAGGTGCTAATAGTCATGAAACAATTAATTCATAACGACTGGTGGGATGTCTTAAAACCACAGTTTGAGAGTGCATACTATGCACAGCTACGGGAATTTTTGAAGGAAGAATACTCACACTACACGGTCTACCCGGAGATGCATCATATCTTCGAGGCCTTTGAGTGGACACCATTTCATGAGGTCAAGGTAGTGATCCTGGGCCAGGATCCGTACCACGGACCACACCAAGCCCATGGGTGCAGCTTTTCCGTTCTCCCGGGAGTCCCGGTACCGCCATCGTTACAGAATATTTATAAGGAGCTTCATGATGACTTGGGGTGTACCCCGGTTAACCATGGCTACCTGAAAAAGTGGGCCGACCAAGGGGTCCTGCTTTTGAACTCAGTGCTGACGGTTCGTGACGGTCAGGCCTTTTCGCACAAGGGTCACGGCTGGGAGAAGCTGACGGATGCAGCCATTCACGCCCTGTCCGAGCGTCCTAAGCCGGTAATCTTCATCCTGTGGGGACGGGCTGCCCGGGACAAGAAAAAGCTGATCAACTTGAAGACTAACATTGTCCTTGAGTCAGCACACCCGAGTCCACTTTCCGCTAATCGTGGGTTCTTTGGTTCACGGCCATTTTCTAAGACCAATGAGGCACTTCAGGCAATGGGAGAGACGCCGATTGATTGGCAGCTGCCGGCCCAGCCGGTTGTTGGCCAGCAGATCGCAAACTAGGTGTAGATGTTTGATGACCACTAATAAGGAGGTTCAGCATAATGGAACTATTTGATGAAATTGCTGCTAAGGTAAAAGGAACGGGTAAGACAATTGTTTTCCCTGAAGGTGAAGATAAGCGGATCCTTGGTGCCGCCGTTCGCCTGCAAAATGACGGCCTGATCAAGCCAATCCTGCTTGGGACCCGGGCAAAGATTGAAAAGACTGCCAAGGACAACGGCTTTGACATCGCCGACCTGACGATCATTGACCCGACCGAATACCCAGAGGCCGACAAGAAGGCCATGTTCGATGCGCTCCTGGAACGGCGGAAGGGCAAGAACACTCCTGAACAGATTGAAGAGATGCTCAAGGACGTCAGCTACTTCGGCACCATGCTGGTTTACATGGGCAAGGCTGACGGGATGGTTTCCGGGGCGGTTCACTCGACCGGTTCCACCGTTCGTCCGGCACTGCAAATCGTTAAGACGAAGCCGGGTGTTCACCGGATCAGCGGGGCCTTTTTGATGATCAAGGGTGACCAGCGCTACATCTTTGCCGACTGTGCCATCAACATCGAATTGGATGCCCCAACGATGGCCGAAGTGGCCGTTCAAAGTGCAAAGACCGCTAAGCTCTTCGGCATTGATCCGAAGGTGGCCCTGTTGAGCTTCTCCACGAAGGGTTCTGCCAAGGGTGACATGGTTACCAAGGTGGCTGATGCTACGGCCAAGGTTCACGAGATGGATCCCGACCTGCCAGCTGACGGTGAGCTGCAGTTTGACGCTGCCTTTGTTCCCGCAGTTGGTGAACTGAAGGCCCCTGGTTCCAAGGTGGCCGGCCACGCCAACGTCTTTATCTTCCCAAGCCTGGAAGCTGGTAACATCGGCTACAAGATTGCCCAACGGTTTGGCGGCTTTACCGCGGTTGGCCCAATCCTGCAAGGCCTGAATGCTCCAATCGCTGACCTTTCACGGGGCTGCAGCGAGGACGATGCCTACAAGGTGGCCCTGATCACGGCCGCTCAGGCACTGTAATTTTGAATAACAATGGTCGGAAGCTGATGAGCGGCTGCCGGCCTTTTTGTTATGGAAGGAAGTAATTAATGATGCGGCGGTGGATAATTCTGCCGATGGTAGCAATCCTGGCCCTGGCGGCTTTGCTGGGAACCGGTGGCCGGGTCCAGGACAGCAAGAAGACGGCTAATACCCAACTGGCCCGGGAGCTGCTGGATCATCAGGCCTATGCCGATAATGACCCGGCTAACTATGGCTATGCAAAATACATTCGGCGGATCAGTGACAAGGGCAGTGGGCGAATTACCGTCCAGGTCACACATAACTTCTGTCGGCTATCCAGCAGTGATAAGACAAATGTGATGAATCAGGTCCAGGTCCTCGCCCGGATGATTCTGGTTGAAAATCACCGGGTCAGCAGGCACCAGGCTGACCAGGGACTGGTGGTGACGATTCGCGATCAGAAGCAAGTGGTCGGCCGAAGTCGGCCGAATGATCGCTATCATTACCGGTGGCGGACCTGAACCTTTGTCTTTCTCAGGTCGGTAGGTTAGAATAGGGCTAAGATTAATCTTGAAGGTGGACTGTAGAATGGAAAAGTTAACATTAACCAGCCGGGACGAAACAATTGCCCTTGGCGAAAAGATTGGCCGTGAGCTGGCAGCAGGGGATGTCCTGGTGCTGGACGGTGACCTCGGTGCCGGGAAGACAACCTTTACCAAGGGCCTGGCTAAGGGCCTGGATATTCCGGACCTGATCAAGAGTCCGACATTCACGATTATCCGTGAGTACCAGGACGGCCGCCTGCCCCTCTACCATATGGATGCCTACCGCTTAGAGAATGGTGGGGCCGAAGACCTGGGCCTGGAGGAATACTTTGACAGCAACGGTGTGAGTGTTGTTGAATGGGCCGAGTTCGTAGAAGATGAGCTGCCGGATGATTTTCTGGCCATCCACTTCAAGCGGACCGATGATGATAACACCCGGGTCCTGGAGTTCGAACCCCACGGTGACCACTTTCGTAAGCTGGTTCAGGATGTGGTGGCGTAATGGCAGACCAGGTCGAGATTAAACTGGCCACGGCGGATGACGCCCCGGCAGTCCTGGACTTTCTGCGTCAGGCGGCCACGGAGACCGATGCCGTGCTGATTCCCCACCTTGACCAGGTGACGGTAGACCAGGAGCGGCAGAACATTGAAATGATCAACCGCTTTGATGACTGCGTGGTCATGCTGGCGATGCTGGGCGACCAGCCGATCGGCATTGTGACGGTCATGGTACTGGGTGACCGGCCCGATACCGGCGAGCTCGGTGTCGTGGTTGCTAAGGACTACTGGCGCAATGGCATTGGCCGCCTGCTGGTTGAGGAGGCTGAGTACTGGTTTGAAAACTACAGCAGTCTTTCATCGCTGGTTTTGAGCGTCTTCACCATTAATAAGCCGGCCATTGCCCTCTATCAGCATTGTCACTTTGTCCAGACGGGAACGACAACCGAGGAGGGGAAGCCTGCGCTGTTGATGGAATATCAGAGATAAACAAAAACACGGTTGGGATCGGGAAATCCCAACCGTGTTTTGCATTTTAACCGAACATCTTGATAAAGGGTCGGATCCGCTGGTCACCAAAGCGCCGGTCCTGGTAGAGGAGGATGTTGGCGCAGGCCTGGGCATCATCAAGGGCATTGTGATGGTGGTGGAGGTCGATGTTGAGGGCGTCGCAAACCGTGTTGAGCTTGTAGTTGGCCAATCCCGGCAGGAGCTGGCGACTGCTGCGGACGGTGTCGAGGGTCTGGTAGGCCGGGGGCTCAATCCCGTAGTGTTCCAGGGTACTCTTGAGGACGCTGTTATCAAAGCGGTTGTTGTGGGCGATCACCAGCTTGTCTGGGGTGTAGAAGGACTTAATGTGCTCCCAGACCGCTGGGAAATCGGGGGCATCCTGAACGTCGCGTTCGTGGATCCCGTGAATCTGGACGTTGCGCCAGAAGAAGTCAGTATGCGGGTTGATAAGCGTGTAAAATTCGTCGGCGATCTGGCCATCACGAACGATGGTCAAGGCCAATGAACAGGCACTGTAGCGTTTAGCACTGGCAGTTTCAAAGTCCATGGCGATGAAGTTCATGCGAACGCCTTCCTTTCGTGATTGATATTCCTATTTTAATCGTTGCCGGTGTTTTTAGCAAAAGTTCCGCTGAAAAATGATACAATATCAAGGAGAGATAATTTATGAAAAGGGAAGGCATACTAAATTGGCTAACTTAATGAACGAATTTCCAGAGATTGATATTAAACAAGACGAACCACTGATGAAGTATACCTATACGCACACCGGGGGGCCGGCTGATTGGTTAGCCTTCCCCAAGAGCATTGACGAGGTCAAGCAGCTGGTCCAATATGCCCAGGCGCACCAGATGCCGCTGACTGTATTGGGTAACGCCAGCAACCTGATTGTCCGCGATGGGGGGATCGATGGCCTGACAATGATCCTCACTGAGCTCAACGACATCAAGGTATCTGGGAACCAGGTAACTGCCCAGGCCGGCGCTTCTTACATTGACACCACGATTGCGGCTCGGGACCACAAGCTGACCGGCTTGGAGTTTGCGGCCGGTATTCCCGGCAGCATTGGCGGGGCTATCTTCATGAACGCCGGGGCCTATGGTGGCGAAACCCAGAACGTGGTCACGGCGGCGACGGTAATGCTTCCGGATGGCACCATTGAACACCTCGATAACAAGGGGCTGGACTTTGGCTACCGGCACAGCAGTGTTCAGGATAACCACGGGGTTGTCCTGGATGCCACCTTTATCCTGGAACCCGGTGACTATGATCAGATTAAAGCGACGATGGACGACTTGAATGAGCGGCGGGCCGCTAAACAGCCGCTGGACCTGCCATCTTGCGGCAGTGTCTTCAAGCGGCCTAAGGGCTACTTTGCTGGCAAGCTGATCCATGATGCGGGCCTACAGGGCTACACGCATGGTGGTGCTCAGGTTTCTACCAAGCACGCCGGCTTCATTGTTAACATCGATCACGGGACCGCTGCGGATTACGTAGCTGTGATTAAGCATATCCAGAAGACGGTTAAGGAAAAATTTGGGGTAAGCCTTGAGACCGAGGTCCGGATTATCGGTCGGGATTAGAAATATTATTGGGGATGAGAATATGCATGACGCTGGTGTTCCATCCTCATTTTCTAGACATTCTTATAAAACGTTTTACGTTTTGCTATAATAGCCTTTGTAATCGTTTTATTTCTATGATAGAATATTTTTGAAATGTGAATTCGGATGAATAATAAGGAGAGTAAATATGAGTAAGAAAGTAGTTGTTTTAGGAAGCATTAACGTTGACACGACCTACCACGTTGACCGGTTCCCACAACCAGGTGAAACGATCTCTGCTAAGAGCAAGAGTTCTGCCCCTGGTGGCAAGGGTGCTAACCAGGCCGTTGCTGCAGCCCGGTCCGGTGCGCAGACGGCTTTCATCGGGGCGGTTGGTTCTGACAGCGAAGGTCAATACATGCTGGAAGCCCTGAAGGATAACGGCATTGACACTCGTCACGTGACGATTGACAAGTACCATGGTACCGGTACAGCAGCCGTTACCCTGGATGCAGAAGGGCAAAACGACATCATGATCTATGGTGGTGCTAACCAGGCAATGACACCGGACATGGTGGATGATATTGACGATGTCTTGGATGGCACTGACTTCCTGATCAGTCAGTTCGAGACGCCGCAAGAGGTTGCCCTGGCCGCCTTCAAGAAAGCTAAAGAACACAACGTTACCACGATCCTTAACCCGGCACCGGCCCACGAAATTCTTCCCGACCTGCTTAAGGTAACCGACGTGATCGCACCGAACGAGAGTGAATGTGCGCTCCTGACGGGGATTCCGGTTACGGATGAAGATGCAATGCTGAAGAGTGCCGAATACTTCCAAAAACAAGGGGTTAAGCACCTGCTGATTACCCTGGGATCCAAGGGGGTCTTCTACGCTACCCCTAATGCACATGGTCTGGTTCCCGCATTCAAGGTGCACGCTGTTGATACGACGGCGGCCGGTGACACCTTCATCGGGGCACTGAGTTCGCAACTGGAAAATGATCTGTCAAACGTGGCCGATGCCCTGGTTTACGCACAGCGGGCTTCCAGCCTGACTGTTCAGGAGATGGGCGCAATGCCATCAATTCCAACGGCGGACAAGGTTAAAGCCGCATTGGCCGAAAAGTAAGTACTAAAAATAAGGGAAGCTCAGGTTGAGCTTCCCTTATTTGTTTTCTTCTATGTTGAAGTGCTGGCACACCTTCAGCAGCCAATAGACGATCAGCTGGAGGATTGTCAGGATGACCACAAATTCGATCATTTTAACGCTCCAGATGCTCCACAGCTGCCTGAAAAACCAGGTTGGGGTGAAGAGCAGGTAGATAGAGTGCAGACGGAGAAAGCGGCCGATGTAGATCCCGATGCTGGCGAGAACCATGAAGATCGTGATCCAGAGGTAACGAAGACGGGGCTGCTGCGGGCTGGTCAGCCGGGTTAGCTGGCGGGCCGTTTGCTCAAGAGTGACGGTGCCAATCAAGAGGCAGCTGAGGGCGCAAACCATTATCATGGCGAAGTTGAGCCAGATAACCGGATCCGAACGGAGAATGCCGTTGATGCTGGTATGAGCGTGGAGCCATGAGAGGTGAAAGAGGTCGGTCATCACGTAGGGAGCGTTTGGATAGAAGATCAGCCAGATGATCAGGAGGGCCCAAAAAGCGAGGGCCCAGCGATCATTAAAACGCTTCAGATGAAAGGTCAGCTCGATCGGCACATACCCTAAAAAGGTATTGAACGCCATGAAGTCGTAAGGGGCGCGGACAAATAACCTCAAGAGGATGAGCAGGGTCCAGAAGAAGAGGCGGATCCGCCAGACGGAAGATAAATGTTTCATAAGTATTGCCTTCTCATAACAGAAATCCTCCCTAGCATAGCAGAATTTTGTGAATTAACTGTGGCCTTTCGTCATTACTAAAAAATGATATAATATGAACGTGAATTTAGAGGATGGTGAATGCGATGCAGTTTATAACTTCGCTTCTGACATGGCAAAACCTGATTCACCTGATTGATATCTTAGTAATTTGGTTCCTGATCTACGAGCTTCTGATCCTGATCAGGGGGACCCGGGCGGTACAGCTCTTCCGGGGGATTATGATTATTATCCTGGTGAAGGTAGTCAGCTGGTACGCTGGATTAAGCACAGTCTCCTGGGTGATGGACCAGATCCTGAACTGGGGTGTGATCGCCATCGTGGTCATTTTCCAGCCGGAAATTCGGCGGGGACTGGAACACCTCGGCCGGGGAAGCTTCCTCAGCCATAACCAGTCGACTAATGAGACCGAAGAAGAGATGATCAAGCAGCTGGACCAGGCGATTCAATACATGTCGAAGCGCCGGATCGGGGCCCTGATCAGTATTCAGATGAAGACCGGACTGGAGGAATATATCGAAACGGGGATTTCCCTCGATGCCGATATCTCCGGAGCCTTGCTGATTAATACCTTTATTCCTAACACGCCCTTGCACGACGGGGCGGTGATTATCAAGGACAACCGGATTGCGGTGGCCGCAGCTTACCTCCCTCTTTCGGACAGCAAGCTGATCCCTAAGGAACTGGGGACCCGCCACCGGGCCGCGGTCGGGATCAGTGAGGTTACCGATGCCCTGACAATTGTGATCTCTGAGGAAACCGGGGAAGTTTCAATCACCAAGGACAACGAGCTGATCCGCAACATGTCGCAGAATGATTACCTAAAGTTCATGCGCTCGCAGCTGTGCACGCATGAGCCAACGCATGACAACCTGTTGACGCGGCTCTACTCACACTTTGAGCGGCAAGGAGGTGGCCAGCATGGGCAAAAATAATGGCTTCTTCAGCCACAAGTGGGTAATGCGCCTGGCGTCTTTAGTACTGGCGATCCTCCTGTTTGCCTATGTCAACGGGAGCAAGAATGGCTTTCTCCGGCAGAATACGCGGAACAACAATAGTGAAAGCAGTGCCTTGATGTCTGATAAGTCGGTCACGTTGAAGATGCCGCTGGATATTACGGTGGATAATTCCAAGTATGTGGTTACCGGTTACCCGCAGTATGTCAAGGTTCGCCTGAATGGTCCGTCCGCTCTGGTGACAACGACCAGCAATACCCAAAATTTCAAGGTATATGCGGACCTGAGCAAGCTAGGACCCGGCAAGCACCGGGTACCGATAAAAACCAGCGGTCTGAATTCGGAGCTGAAAGCCACGGTTGCCCCACGCAACATTACAGTGCAGATTCAGCCGCGGCGGACGGTCAACGTCAAGGTGAGTGTCCGGCTGAATGCCCGGAACCTGGATGACGGCTACCAAGCGGGGCGGCCGCGTGCGGATATTGACAGTGTCCAAGTTACGGGTGCCCAGGATGAGGTCCGGCGGGTTAACCGGGTGGTTGCCTACGTGGTGGTCCCACGGGATGCCAAGGGCAACTTCCAGCGTCAGGTTACCCTGCAGGCCCTTGACCGGAATGGCCAGATCCTCAATGTGGTTATCTGGCCAGCCACGACCAACGTCACCGTGCCGATTAGCTCTAAGAACAGCGATTCGAGCAGCAGCCAGTCTGACTCTGCCAGCAGCAGTGCCGATTCGTCGAGCGATGACTCATCGGCCAAGAAAAGGGTGCAAACCCAGTCGTCAAGTAGTAGCATAAGTAGTGACACAAATAGTAATTCGGAATCGGCTGCCACAAGCAGCAGTCAATCGTAATTAATAAGGAGTATATGATGAAACTTAAGTATTTTGGTACCGACGGTGTTCGGGGAGTTGCAAATGAAGATTTAAGTCCAGAATTGGCCTTCCGGGTCGGCCGGGCCGGGGGATATGTTTTGACCCGGCATTCAGACCGGAAGCAACCACAAGTGCTGGTTGCCCGGGATACCCGGATCTCTGGTCAGATGCTGGAAAATGCCTTGATCGCCGGTCTGCTTTCTGTCGGAATTGAGGTATTGCGGCTCGGGGTTGTTACGACACCAGGGGTTGCCTACCTGGTTCGGGCACAGGAAGCTGACGCCGGGGTGATGATTACGGCTAGTCACAACCCGATCAAGTACAACGGGATTAAGTACTTCGGGGGCAACGGCTTTAAGCTTTCCGACGACCTGGAATACGAAATTGAACAACTGCTGGATGCCGATGAAGACACCTTGCCACGGCCTTCCGATAAGGGCCTGGGAACAGTTGCTGATTACCACGAGGGGGCTTTGAAGTACACCTCCTTCCTGGAACAGACCGTTTCAACTGACCTCTCTGGCCTGAGGGTGGTTGTAGACGCGGCCAATGGTGCTACCAGCGGTTTTGTCTCCAACCTGTTTGCGGACATGAATGTTGACTTTATTCCGATCAATGACCAGCCAGACGGCTTGAATACGAACCTCAACTGCGGTTCTACCCACCCCGAAAGCCTGCAGAAGGCGGTTGTGGAAAACGGTGCGGACCTCGGGGTGGCCTTCGATGGTGACGGCGACCGGTGCATTGCGGTTGACAACGAGGGGAACATCGTTGACGGTGACAAGATCATGTACATCTGCGGAAAGTACATGGACAGCAAGGGGCTATTGAAGAAGGACACCGTGGTAACAACGGTAATGAGCAACCTCGGAATGTACAAGGCTCTTGAAGCTCACGGCATGAAGAGCGTTAAGACCAAGGTTGGTGACCGTTACGTGGTTGAAGAAATGTTGAAGAACGGCTACAACCTCGGTGGCGAACAGTCCGGTCATATCATCTTCCTGGATCACAACACCACTGGTGATGGTATGTTGACCTCCCTGCAACTGCTCTCTGTGGTTAAGGAAACTGGCAAGACCTTGAAGGAACTGGCCAGTGATGTCACGACCTATCCACAAGAACTTTTGAACATCAAGGTGGCTGACAAGGCCGCTGCCATGGAGAACCAGAAGCTCAAGGATATTATTGCCAAGGTCGAAAGCGAGATGCACGGCGACGGCCGGGTCTTGGTTCGGCCAAGCGGGACGGAACCGCTGCTGCGGATCATGGCGGAAGCCCCAACTGAAGAACTGGTTCACCAATACGTTGAGCGGATCGGTGACGTTGCCCGGGCAGAATTAGAAGTAAGGTAGCAGATCAATCATAACCGGTGAAGGAACAAACAGCCTTCACCGGTTATTTTTATTTGCTTGCCAAACTAGACCAATCGAGAACAATTAATTGACAATTATTGGCAAAACTTGTACTATACATAACAGTTGCAATAGGTTAGTCACTTATTCTATTGCTCTATACCAATTTTTGAAAATATTAAAGGATGGAAATAATTATGTGTGGAATTGTTGGAGTTACAGGGACTGACAAGACCCTGTCAATCTTGATTGATGGTTTGAAGAAGCTGGAATATCGCGGCTATGACTCTGCTGGGGTTTACGTTAACGACAATGCTGGCAATGACTACCTGGTTAAGCGTCCGGGCCGGATCAGCAACCTGGAAGCAGCATTGACGGATGATGTTCACGGCCTTTCCGGAATTGGCCACACCCGCTGGGCAACCCATGGCGAGCCAAACGAGGCGAACGCCCACCCGCAATACTCCCAGGACAACCGCTTCTACCTGGTCCACAACGGGGTTATTGAAAACTACGCTCAACTGAAGAAGGAGTACCTTTCCGGCGTTCACTTCACCAGTCAGACCGACACGGAAGTCATTGTTCAGCTGGTTGATAAGTTCGTTGTTGATAACCACATGGACACTGAAGCGGCCCTACTCAAGGTGCTGCGCCTGATCAGCCCAGACTCCTCATACGCTTTCGTAATGATTGACCGTGAAGATCCTGAGACCCTGTACGTTGCCAAGAACAAGAGCCCATTGCTGGTTGGCCTGGGTGATGGCTACAACATGGTGGGTTCCGATGCCATGTCCATGATCAAGGAGACCAACAAGTTCATGGAAATCGATGACCACGAGCTGGTGATCGTTAAGCCTGACCACGTGCTGATCAAGGACTTTGACGGCAACGAGAAGCACCGCGACAGCTTTACCGTTGATATGGATGCCAGCGCAGCGGACAAGGGCGCTTACCCATTCTACATGCTGAAGGAAATCGATGAACAGCCAGCCGTAATGCGGAAGCTGGTTCAGGAATACTTTGGCGACCATGATGATCCGCAGATTGACGAAAACCTGCTTAAGGCCATGGCTGACGCTGACCACCTTTACATTGTTGGTGCCGGAACGAGTTACCACGCCGGCCTGGTTGGTGCGCGGATCTTTGAACGGCTGTGCGGCATTCCAACGACTGTTCACATTTCATCCGAGTTTGCTTACGAACAGCCGCTGCTCTCCAAGAAACCATTCTTTATCTTCCTGAGCCAGAGTGGGGAGACGGCCGACAGCCGGCAGGTACTGGTTAACGTCAACGCCCACAAGTGGCCTAGTCTGACCATCACCAACGTGGACAAGTCCACCCTGTCACGGGAAGCAACCTTCACGGAACTGCTTTACGCTGGTCCGGAAATCGCCGTTGCCTCTACCAAGGCTTACACCGCCCAGATCGCAGTTGAAGCAATCTTGGCCAAGGCGCTGGGTGAATACCTGGGTAAGGATGCCGCTAAGAAGTTTGACGTTAAGCACCAGCTCGGTCTGGTTGCCAACGGGATGCAATCCATCACCGACAGCAAGAAGGAGATTGAGGAGGTTGCCGCCCGTTACCTGTCCAAGCCGCGGAACGCTTTCTACATTGGCCGGGGCCTTGACTGGTCCGTCTCCCTGGAAGCAGCGCTGAAGCTGAAGGAAATCTCCTATGTTCAAGCGGAAGGTTTTGCTTCTGGTGAACTGAAGCACGGGACGATTGCTTTGATTGAAAAGGGAACCCCAGTACTGGGAATCATCACCCAGGATCGGACTGCCGGTTTGACCCGGAGCAACCTGGATGAAACGCGGGCGCGTGGTGCTAACACGATTACTATCGTTTCCCGTCACCTTTCTCAAGAGGATGATACGATCATCCTGCCAGACGTTGACGAATGCCTGACGCCGCTGCTGAGCGTCGTTCCGGCCCAATTACTGGCCTACTACACCAGTCTGGGCAAGGGCCTCGATGTGGATAAGCCGCGGAACCTGGCTAAGTCCGTTACGGTTCAATAATTTAACTTTACTAAAAACAGGCAGTATTCCTTTTAGGGTGCTGCCTGTTTTTGACGTTTTCAAATAAAAAGTAAAAAAGTTTGCGGATAATGTTGACATCCAATGGTGAAAACGCTATCATAATAGTCGCAAGGTATTAAGTATTTACCTTCTAATCAATTCTCTTTCTCTCTTATGCCAATCATCGTCGTCCAGACGATGATTTTTTGGTTTAAAGCCGCTATAATATGATTATGCTGAAAGGGGATTAATATACGTGGAAAAGCAACATGAAGTGTTGACACTGATTGAAGAGATCACCCGTAATGACGGGAGCAAGTACTATGAGATTGGTAATATGGTCCACAATGGCCGGGCAGAGCTGGCCGCTGAACGGGGCTATATCAAGGAAGTTCGGATCCTGCAATTAAACATTCCTCATTCACGAAACGTTATTCGCTACGAAGACTACATCAATACCCATTACAAGATGCAGGATGAATCGATGGATCACTGGGAGGAATGGAAACGTACTCCAGAGATGGATCAGGTCGTAAGTGACATCTTGAAGGAAAATCATATCGGGTAGTTAAAGCGGTAGCGTCGTGTTATCGTCTTTATTTTGGACTCGGTTGGCTGGGTCCGTTGCTGGAGGAAACAATCGAAAATGAAGACAATCAAGCCCAAACAATATATAACCGGGATTGACGGTTTACGGACGTTGGCGGTGTTGGGGGTCATCATCTACCACTTATTGCCAAACGTCCTGCAGGGCGGGTACCTTGGTGTGCCGCTCTTCCTGTTGATTTCAGGCTATTTTGTGACTTATCAGTTTAGTCGGCAGTGGATGGATGAGCAGCAGATTGCAATCGGTCATTTCTACCACAAGCGGTTCAAACGGCTCTATCCGGTTTTAATCGCGATGCTGGTCCTAACAACTGCCTACATCACGCTCTTCGCACATGAGCTTTTACATAATATTCGGATGACGGTTCTGACCAACCTGCTGTGGGTTTACAACTGGTGGGAAATTTGTCATGGCCAGTCTTATTTTGATCAGTTTAGCGGTGCTTCGCCTTTTACCCACCTGTGGACGCTCGGTGTTGAGGCCCAGTTTTACCTTCTGTGGCCGCTGATCATGTGGGGACTGTATAAAATGTTTCACCGCAAAGTGGTCGTGCGGCGGATCGTTCTGGCCCTGGCCGTTCTGTCGGCGCTTGAGATGGCGATTCTCTATGACCCTAATAATATCAATCGGGTTTACTACGGGACCGATACCCGGGCCTTCTCACTGCTGCTGGGGTCCTGGCTGGGACTTGCCTGGCCGCTGAACCGCTTGAATCCGCATCCGGCGGACTATCTGCGGCGGTCATTGGATGTCGTCGGCATCGTCATGACTGTGATCACCATTTATGGCTTCTTTGCCCTGAATGGTCAGGCGGCCTTCACCTACCGTGGCGGAATGTTCCTGTACAGTGTTGTGGGAATGCTATTGATGGCAACGATTCTCCATCCGGGCTCGCGGATGAATGGCTGGCTCACCAACCCCGTTTTCCGATGGGTCGGTAAGCGGTCCTATGGGATTTACGTCTATCAGTATCCGGTAATGGTCTTCTACGAACGGCTCGTCAAGGTTGGCCTGCACCCGCTTTTGAACGCAATCATTGAGCTTGTGATCATTGGTCTGGTCAGCGAGGCCTCTTATCGCCTGCTCGAGCGGCCGCTTGCTCACACTGATTGGCGCGGATTTATTCCACCCCTGCTTAACTTTCGTAACTGGCACCTGGAGACGATTATTAAGGCCGGCTTCAGCGTATTGATAGTTGCGATCGCGGTCGTCGGCCTCTGTCAGCCTAATCGCGGTCCTAAGAAGACGGCGGTTCAACAGCGGATTGAGCAGAATCACCAGCGGGCGGCCAAGCATAACCAGGAAATTGCCGCGGGCAAGCAGGTAACCACTGATCCAAATGCCAACGTTAAGAAGTATGCCCTGACGCCAACGGAGGTTAAACAGGCTCAGCAGCTCAAGATTACTGCAGTTGGTGATTCGGTGATGGCAGATGCCTCGGACAGCATTCAAAAACTGATGCCCCATGCATACGTTGACGCACAGGTTGGCCGCCAGGGATCAGCCACCCCGGCGGTAATTCAGCAGCTCAAGGCCCAAGGACACCTCAACAAGATTGTTGTTCTGAATTTGGGGACTAATGGGGCAATGACCGAGCAGACCATTGATGATATTCTGAATGCGATTGGGCCGGATCGGCAGGTCTACTGGCTAACCGCTCACGTGCCGACCAAGCCATGGCAGCAGACCGTCAACGATGAGATCAATGCAACGGCGAAGAAGCATAAGAACGTCCATGTTGTTGACTGGTACGGCATGAGTGAGAAGCATAGTGAGTGGTTTGCCAGCGATAATGTCCACATGGGAGAGCAGGGAAACGATAACTATGCCCGCCTGATCGCAAAGTCGATCTTGGATAATCAAAAGGAGAAGTAGCAATGGAAGCTGATGATTTACTTAGCCAGGCAATCGACATCTACATGTCGTCACTGAAAGGTCTGGAGCATTTTATCTCACAGCCGGCGGCCCGGTACTCGCTATCCTTTGAGCAGTACTTGATACTGCAAGAGATCGTTAAATCACCCGGAATCAAGCTGATGGATATTGCTGAAAAACGCCAGGTAACCCGGAGCGCGGTATCTCGCCAATTACGGGTACTGATCAAGAACAACTATATCAAGCAGGAACCAGATCAGAGCGATCGGCGCAAGGTTTCGCTGGTGGCGACACCAGCGGGACGAGATGTTGCCGAGAAAATTGGGCAGCGCATCAATACCCGCTTTGCAAAGTGGGTGGCCGTCTTTGGCGAAGACCGGGGCCAGCAGCTTTTACAACTATGGGATGAATTTAATCACCAGATTATTCAACCGGAGAATGACAGCAAGCGAAAAGGGGAAGCACAGAATGATTAAAATGATTGCACTGGATCTTGATAACACACTGCTGAATAGTGAGAAGGAGATCTCCGCACGTAATGAGCGGGTCTTGAAGGCGCTGCATGATCGGGGAACCCACGTGGTTCTCTGCACTGGCCGGCCGATCAATGCCATCTGGCCATACATTGAGCAACTAGGATTGACCCGGCCGGATGACTTTACCATCACCTTTAACGGCGGACTGGTGATCAACAACGTCACCAAGGAGCACATGTTTGAACTCGGGATGGCTAAGCAGGATCTGCAACCGCTGTTTGACTTTGTTAAAGAAGAGCACCTGCCGCTGGACGTGCTGGATTTTGCCAAGGTCTATGAGCTCAGTGACCAGCCGGGGTCAATCTATCGAACGGTTCTCAAGCACATTGAGTTTCAAAACACCCCGATGGCCGACCTGCCGGATACCACTTTCAGCAAGGCGGTGATGGCAATTCCGGCGGAGCGGCTTTCCAAGGTAATTGCCCACTTGCCGGCAGAGTTGAAGGAGCGTTACCATGCGGTTCAGTCGCAGGAGATGATCATGGAGTTCTTGCCGAAGCGGGTTGATAAGCATGTTGGCCTGAAAGCCCTGCTCGACCATTTCGGGGACGACTTCAGCAACCTGATGGCGTTTGGCGATGCCGACAACGATCTGGGGATGATTAAGGCCGCTGGTCAGGGAATTGTAATGGCCAATGGTCTGCCTGAGGTCAAGGCGGCGGCAACGGCTTTAACCGATTCAAATGACGACGATGGGGTAGCCACGTATTGTGAACGTTACTTTGCGGATCAATTAAATTAAAACCTGACACAATAGGCAGGCAGTCAATGACGATTTGGGGATTGACTGCCTGCTTTATATTACGTGCTTGTAATGATTCGGTTTGAAATAGAAATGCTGTTGTCATGGTTTAGTAACATAATGCGTGTACCATAGAAACCGTTAAAATGATTTGAAAGAATTAAAAGGATGGTTATTTATGATTTCTAAGAAAAATATTGTAAAGACAGTAGCAACTCTCGGAACGGTTGCATTGGGTGTAACGGCTGCTACCACGGTAGCTAATGCCGACGCTACCTACACTGTTAAGAGCGGGGACACGCTTTCCAGTATTTCTCAAAAGTTCGCAAATAATAACAGCCTTGTAAATAAGATTGCCCAAGACAATAATATTACCGATATCAACAAGATCACTGTCGGTCAACGCCTGGTAATCAAGGGTGCCGATGGTCAACAAGACCAAACTGCACAAAACAACACTGCTTCTTCAGCTCAGGCAGCCAATACCAACACCAGCTACAGCTCAAGTGTTTCTGGCAGTGACGCTGCTGCCAAGGCTTGGATTGCGGCTCATGAATCTGGCGGCAACTACAATGCCACTAACGGCCAATACGTTGGTAAGTACCAACTCTCCGCTTCCTACCTGAATGGTGATTACTCAGCAGCCAATCAGGAACGGGTAGCCGATCAATACGTTGCAAGTCGTTATGGTTCATGGACCAACGCTCAACAGTTCTGGATTGCTAACGGCTGGTACTAATATTCCAAAATAATACTATAAAAGGGACGGTTCCTTATCGGGAAGCCGTTCCTTTTGTGCTTTTCAGGTGCGTTTTTAGGCGGAGTATGATAAACTACTAGTGTATCTGGGGATGTTTTTTGGATTCGACAGGTATAGGTCGAGTTTCGACTGCGTTTCGAAGGTTGCGTCTTCGTAAAAACGCTCAGTTTTAAATTATAACTGCAAACAATAATTCAAACGCTTACGCATACGCTGCCTAACAAGTAGCGCGCGTAAATCCGTTCCGGGTTCGTCCATGATGCGGATACGGGTTTCATATCTAGTGGACTACGCTGCTTATTCCCGTTTGAAGTGAGTAGAAGAGATTAATCAAGCTAGCTAATCATGGTTGCCCTGATCAACGGCGTTTTGGTTAGTGAATCTTAAATAGTTGAGATACGAACGTAGAGGTCGAAATGGCGATATGCTTGGACACGGGTTCGACTCCCGTCATCTCCATTATGGGGTATCAACGAGTTTTAACAAATTATAAAACGTTGATATATCGGCGTTTATACCGACTAGGCTGTCAATTGGTCATAACAAGTTTTAATAGTTTGTAGCCAAAATGTAGCCAAAAAATTTAATATAGTTGTCGGGCGCGGCTGTCACTGAAAGTGGCAGTTTTTTTATTTTGCTGTCCAAAATTTGGATAGCGGACAAGTATCCATTATTGATAATAGTGTTTTCCCGATTTATAGAAAACACTAACCGCTGTTCAGAACAACCTGTTTTCGATATTTCTCGAAAACTTACCGCTGTAAAAAAAGGCCGCCCTATACCAGTGAGATATAAGGCGGTCATATTTCAATCAAAAAATACCTTGAGGAAAGAAGGTAAATCCCTTTTAGGGGACGTGAGACGATCAATCACCTGTCAAAATAATTTTCGTGTCGTCTCAGAAGCAAACCAGGCTTTTACACCTGGCTAAAAATGAATTTGTATCCAATGAAGGCCAACTGACGCTCAGACTATTCCAGAAACCAAAGCTTACTTGGATGCACACCATATCATGTACGCACCTAATCGCAAGTTAGTCTAATCTGTTGGGCTAGTGAACCAATAAAAAAGGTGGTGTCTATCGCTACTTTGTTATTGCTAACCTTTTACAATAGACTTTCTACGTTACCACTCCCTTTATTAGAGCTCATGGATTAAATTAGGGACGTATTGTCCCCACAAGTATTATACCATACATTTTAGTAATGTTACACGTGGAACTATTCACTTTTTGAATAAGTTAAACCGCGTAGTTGCTGAATCATGCTTAAAACTTGGTAGGGCGTTTGTTTCATGTCAATGGCCCGGTTTTGATACCAGAATTGGGCCAGCATTTGAACCGCCCAATCGTATTGGTGGTATTTAGTCAGGTCCGCGTTGGGGTCTACGGCGTTTTGAACGTATGCTTTTGCGTTCGCCAGGTAGTCAGTGATTAAGTCGTCCTCTTCGGTGCCGTCAATGTACAGGGCACGCTTAAAATTCTCAATTTCACTAGGTGCTACGGTTGGTGTTTCGTTATTCGTATCTGCCATTTCTTTTACCTCCTCAATAGAATGCTAGGCCAAGCCGTTTAGCTACTTCTTCGATAAATTGGTCGCGTAGTTTATAAGCTTTTGTTGTGCCACACCATAACTTGTTTTGGGATATAAGCCCTTTAATGGTGTCGGGGTGTTTCTTCATATAGACGTTCTTAATAATCTTGACCGTCTCATCTCCGGCCTCATCTAAACAATCGTCAATGACGTGCTGTTCACGCTTTAGGGTTCTAATTAACTTATCCTCGTCAATAGTGATAACAATGTTGTCGTGATACGTCCAGGGGTGGTTTTGGGCGCGTCCTCCACCAACATTGGTATCAACTTCACGAATAGGGTTCATTAACTCATTTTCGCGTTTCCTGATCTCTTCGGACAAGTTAGGGTAGTCCCTTAGAATTTTGGTTACTAGCCGTTTCGCTTCCTGTCTCATATAAGCACCTCATAAAAAAGGGGCTAGGGCTGAACACCCTAACCCTTGCAAGTTGATTGTTAATTTATTGAATAGTATTTGTAAAGTCTGCCCGCGGGGGCAACTGAAACGATTAATATATAGGTTTAACGAGGAACGGTGGAGAAGGCCCCACGGGGTCCTCCTCTTTTAGTTATTACTTACCTGTTGCCGCTGGGGCTGAAAGAGACAGGTTAAAGGCAGCGTCATTACTGATTGGTTGGTAGTCATTCCGTACCACAACGGACAGGCCTTGACTATAAAGATCGAACTTGTCCCATTGAGCGGTTACTTGGTTCCGACGGAATACGGCAACGGCTTCGGAAATGTCACCTAAAATCATTGGGTGGGAACCATCCTTGTTGTCAGGCAGGAACTTGTTACTAATCTTAACAACAGGCTGGCCTAGCAGTGAGAATCCACTAGCAGCGGTAACGTCTGGTTGAAGAAGGTAACGGCCTTCATTATCCTTCATGGTATCCAGGACTTGAAAAGCTGATTGGTTAACAATCCAGGTAGAAGTTTGTTGAAGGGCTGGGTCAAGGTCAACGTTGAATACTTGCTTCAAATCGTCGACGTTGGCAACGGTCTTCTTAGCAAAGTTATCGCCTTGTAATACCTTGAGAATTTCAGCGTTGTCAGTGTTTTCAACCAACTTTGCCAGTTGTGCCTTGACTTCACTAACTAAGTCAATAGCTGCGTCGTCAATAACTTCATTAGACAGGGCAATCTTTCCGGCACGGGTCTTTACAGTCCACTCCACATTTTGGAACATATTAGCGTCAACGTCGCCAATTTCTGCTAATTCTTCCTTAGTAGCAAGCGTAGCGGTGTTGTAACGGGTAGCGATAGGATAAGTACCAGAAGCGGTGGAAACAGTCTTAACCGTAGCGTACTTTGCCAGGTTGTAGGAACTGTTCTTTAAGTCAAAGACAGGGGTAATAACTTCTTTTGGAATTACTGCCGCTACACCAGTGCTGGTCAGGCCGTCACGCTTCTGACCGTAACTGTGCAAGTAGTTGTTAAAAGCATCTTCTGGAGTTTCAGAACCTTCTAAACCCTTCTTTGGGTCAATGATAGTATTCATAGTCATATTTTGTTTTTCCTCACTTTCGATAAATTGGTTGTAACTACGGGTAGTAACGTTGCTTACATCAACATTTGAGCTGTCATAAGCCGGAACTGTTACCGTGGATACTTCAAAAAGGTTTTTAATTTGGTTAACGGTTCGGACTACTTGATCACCATTTCGTGTCCAAGTATCGGAACCATCATTACTATCAAATCGGAATGACATTGAATTGATATTCCCATTCTTAACGTTGTTGAAGGTGTCCTTGGCGTAGCTCACGTTGTCGTCCAGTTGGGCCACAAAATGAAGTCCCTGGTCATCAACATCTAAATTTAAGGTGCCGGCCTCTACACTTGCTAGTGGTTTACTAAAGTCGTGCTGATCAAGCATGACCACTTTAGATAAGTCCACATTATCAAGGGCCTTCGGGTCAATTACTTCCACGAAGCCTCCCAAGTTATTGCTAGGCTGATTAAACTTTAAAGCGTAGCCCTCAATCGTATTAGGCTGCTTGTTGTCTTGGGGTTGGTTTTGTTCTTGCTGCTGACCATCAGCTTCACTTTCGGGTGTCGTATCTTGTGGAGTGTTTGCCCGAAGCTCGGCGTTAGTCGTCAGCCGTTTCTCTTTCTTCATTCGTTGCGTTTCCTCCATTCTGTACAAAGTTATCGCCATTTGCTACCGGGTCCAGATTAAGCAACGCCCGGGCTTCGTTACGGGTGTAAAGCCCGTTAGTATAGCCATCAACCGCCATCTGCTGCTGATCAGCCGGGTCAAGGCTCAATAGCTTGCTGTTATCAAATGCAAACGTCTGGTTGAGCTTATAATTTAACTCACTGATGAAACAGTCCTCGTAGTGTTGAAGGCTGCCTTGCAGATATTGGAGATTAGATTGCTGCTGATTACTGTGTTCATTCTCAACGCCCAACTTTTCAACGGGCAGGCCGAATGCTTTAGCAATTTGTCTTGTGGTCCAGTCATTGGAGTTAACAAGCTTCAAAACGTCCGTATTCAGTGGCAGGCTCTTAATATCCATACCTTCATCGGTCACAATGGTATTGAGTGCCCGGTTCCCGGTAGTGGCGTTATCAAACTGTTGCCTGATATTTTCCTTACCGTCTGGACTTAGATCAGCTTGGTTGACCTTTACTACTGTTGTCCCGTGAATTCCGTTGTTGAAGAAGTTCCCCATCAAACGGTTTCCGGCGTCCTGAATCGCTAATTCTGGTTGAAGTGCATACAGGGGTGAGATACCTACGAAGCCATCACGGGTGAAATACTTAAAATGTAAGATATTAGACGACTTAATGGCCCGTTTCGTCCGGCCATCGGGGCAGTAAATGTAAGAAAGTTCGCCCGTTGTATCGTCCTGCTGAACCGTCATCTTGTTGTTAGGAATGAAATACAGGCTATGGGTACTTAAATCAATTTCAGCATACGAGTTACCGTTCAGCAGCATTTCAACGGCCAACGCATACTTGAATGATCGGCCGTCCATTAAGTCATTAGGGTGATCATTAACCATCTTGTCGTATAGGGTGTTCCCACTTTTGATCGGGTTACTTGCTAAGTCGCCAGCGATTAGGGCAATGGCCGCAAAGACATCGCTATTACGCAACGTAGACGCGCTCACGAAGACGTTTGGGTCATTACTCGATAAACTGACCAACGCGTCTTCAAATGGGTCACCAGCGCTTGTAGAAGTCTTGTGGTTAAACAATTTATTGAACCAGCTCATTTATTGTTATCACTTCTTTCTTTTGGAGTTAGAACAGATTTGTCGCGGTTTCGTAGTATTCTGTCCGCCGCTTGTTGTCTTCTTTTTTAGTGAAGTAGTCATAACCAACGGCCCAAGCGTCGATTAAGGCTGCCAGACAATCAAATTTGTTTTCTTTCCTGGTCTTGTCTAAGAGTGCCTGACCATTAGAGTTATATTTCAGAATTGCATTGGAGACGTTGTAAGCTAACATCTTGTTGTTAGTATGGAGAACATTGTCTTTCAGCAGTTCTTCCTTGAATTTACCAATCGGAATGGACAAGTTTTTGTAAGACTGGACCAGTTGAAACTGTGGGAATCCAGCACGGTCGAAGGCGTTGGTTAAGTCTGACCATTTATAAGGGTCAAATACCAGAAATTTAACGTTCAGGTTATGATCACCAACGAATCGCATTACATAGTCGTAAACTTGTTGATAGTCGATTACATCACCGCCAGCACTAATAGTGCATTCACCGCGTTGGGCTGCCGCCTGGTAGTCGATACCATCGCGCTTGGACTTCGTAGTGATACCACCATAAGTCGAAGTGAAAGCATGGGAATCGGCAAAGAATTTACCGTTCTCCAGTGGCACCAACCAACTAATAGCAGTTAAGTCCCGGCTCTTTGATAGGTCAGCACCAATATAGACATCATGGTCCTGAATGTCTGGAGCCTGCTCAATGGTCCCGTGTTCCCAATCCTGTGTAGAGATGAAAGAAGCCTCACTTTGTTGAACAAACATATTCATGTTCTTAACCAGGACGTTGTTAAGGTTGCCTTGCTTGGCCGCTACATCTAGGTCATTCTGAATCTGTTCCCTCATAGTTTTCCCGATTTTGGGATTACTCATTAACGGGTTGGCCTTAATCCATTTCTCCTGGTCAAATAGTTCTTCTTTGCTGTCCAGGGAATACATCACCGCGAAGTAACGGTCATTCTTAACCTTGCCGTTGAGTATATCGGCCGCGTAGTCCCATTCTTGTTTGAATGGTGAATTTAGGTTAAATCCAGCGGTAGAAATGATTGCCAGAATACCGTTTTCCTGTTGAGTCATACCAGACTTTAAGGCGTTCAGAATTGTGTCATCTTTAGCCTGGTGATATTCATCGACAACCCCCAACGTCGGGTTGTAACCGTCGGTACTATGCTTATCGGTGGATAGTGGAATCGCAAACGAACCAGTTTTTACATCGGTTATTCGTTGCTTGTTGATCTTTATTCGCTGTTGCAAGTAAGGCGAACGGCGACGGAGATTGTCCAGTTGGTCGCTTAACATATCGAAGGCTAGGTGGGCCTGTTGCGAACTGTTAGCGGTGAAAAGCACTTGCCTATTTCGGGCTGGTTGCTTTTCCATTAATAGGGACACAACCCCAATAGCCGCCAGGAGGAAACTCTTTCCATTCTTACGGGCTTCACTTAACAGAATTCGGTTAAACCGCAATGAATTATCATCAACCTGCCGCCAGCCGTAAATATTGCTTAGAATAAAGGCCTCAAATGGTTCCAGCGTCAACGGCTGCCCGTTTGTCTGGGGCAAGCTGCTGACGAACCGAATAACCTTTTGAGCGTACTGGTCAGAGTAATAATAAGGGAAGTCATCGTCTTTCTGCCGTTTCATTTCGTCTAAGAAGCGCTGACAGGCCTTGATTACTAGCTTTCCGGCTATCTGCTGACCACTTACGACACTTTTAGCATATTCAATTGCTTGATCGGTCATTCTAACATCTCTTCAAACTCATCTTTAGGCGTATCATTCATTGCCCGGTGAATCTCCAGCCGTGCCCGTGATTGTGGAGTGAGTCCCAATTGGCTATCAACGGCCTTCATTTCTTTAATAGACTTATCGCGAGCCATGAAGTAAGGCGATTGTCTTGGGCCGTGTTCGGTTTCGATAACTTCGCCGTACTCATTAATCTGTTTAGTGGTCCGTACGATACTGGAGTACAGGGTACAGTGGGAAGCGATCATGCTGGTGTCCAGTTCGCTAACTGGCGTACTTTCTTTCAGTAGTGGAACAACACGTTCCCACTCTTTACGGGCTTCTTCATCAAGCCAGGAAGGGGCAGAGGCAGATAATTCTGGATACTTTTCCAGTGCTTCCTTGGCCTGTTGGCGTTGCTCTTTTTCCAGCTTAGAAATATGCCCGGTGGTGTTGGTTTTTACTGGTGCCGTCATTTTCTCACTTCCCATCTTAATGACACCGTGTCACTTTTTTACGTAAAAATAAGCGGCCACGTGGGTAGCCCTTTTTGACCGCTTATACTATTCAGTTTAGTTATATTATATACCTATCTATAACTATAAATCAACGAAAACACGTACAATAGCATGATTTTTGGACTTAAAAGTTCATATCGTTGTGAAAAATACTTACTAGGGGCTTGACAGATGGGAGCAAAAAATTATATAACATAATTACAAATTTATACGAACAATCAACCGGTTATAGTCGCTTTTTCTTCGGAAATTGCGACTATTTTTTGTAAATGGAGCTAATTTTCTAAAGTGAACCTCACTATCACCGCTCCTAGCGAATAAAAATATAGCCCGGGGGTGTTTTTATTTTCCGAACGGACATCATTTTAATTTCATTTTCTTTTCGCGTTGATGATCTTTTCGCGTCTTCATTCGGTGGCAACGATAGCATAATGGATCCAAATTCTCCGGGTCCAATCGCTTATTCCAGTCTTCACGTATAGGCACGATATGGTCCACTAAATCAGCTTTACGGATAATTCCCTTACGCTGGCAAGAAACGCAAATAGGTTGATTTTGAAGTATTCTCCTGCTCATCTGTGCCCATTTATAGCTGTGGTAGAAGCGATTGTATTCGTGTGGAGCATTTTTATCTGCTTCCATTCTTTTTTTGTACATTTGCTTATTGTATTCATGCCGTTGTTCCTTCGTCATGTTCTTATATTTGTTCTGCTGCCAGTGCTTATGCTTCTCTTCGTATTCCTTTTGTAAGTATTGGTGCTTCTGACAGTAATATTGGCCTACTGGAATAATCTCACGGCAACCAGCAGCGTTACAGAATCTAACTACACTCATATCTGTTTCCTCCAATCAAAAAAGGGCACCGCAACCGCGATACCCATTCAATGCTATTCGTTGATCATGTCGTAGACTTCAATGAATCTGTGTTCATAGTCAAGGCCATAGTCGACAACGTTCCCGCCTTCGAACTCCATACCTCGTTGATAGCCTTCCCATTGCTTACTGTGTGGTTCAAATCGTGCTTGCTTGGCAGCAATGATCAAGCCGACGTTGTGGTTAGTCACCATGCCTTCGTGTGCCTCACCAGCTCTACCGATTGCGTGGGCTAGTTCCGTGTTGTCTGGTAGTCCATTGAACTTCGCCAGGTCAGTTGGTTCACCATCGCAATCGACTAACTCCAGGCTGTACATAATGTTAAACACTGTGAATGGTGATACATCACAACAAGTATTAAGTGTAACCTGGTTTACGAAGTCGCTCATTTGCGCTGGTTGTAGTAAGTATTCTGTTGTATCCATGTTGTTGTCCTCCTGCTATTGGTGTGAGTCTATCTTCTTTAATGTGACTACGTTATAGGCGTTCAGCTCATCGTCAATCGACCAACCTGCCACTCTGTATTCCTCGCCGTTGTACATTGCTTTAGGATACTTCTTCATGTCGGTTAGGTCTTTGTCTTGTCTGACAACCAGCAGCACGTCATTGGTAAAGCTGGCGCCTGCCAGACTGATTGCCTGTGTGGTACTGATTGTGTAGTTGCCACAATGCACGGTCTTGTCACCAACGAAGCCTTTAATCGGCTCGCCCGTGTTGGGGTTTACTTTGCCTGTACTACTGTCGCGGCCAAACGTAACCTTATTTCTTAGTCGTGCGATAGAATATTTATCGTTTCGCATTATATCTTCCTTCCTGCTTATGTCTGCCACCATAAGCTATTGTGCGCCAACACTTTTTTAACTCTATAACGGGCGTCTCACCCAAATTAGATTTAGTTTTGTATTTTAGCGGTTACCCTGGCCTAAACGGTCATAAACGTTGATATATCAACACAAATTGGTAACCGATAGGCTTTTATGGTAACCGCTATATTCTGGTTACCTTTTAGGGTAACTTTTTCTTACCGGTTACCTCAAAGCGCTTCCGGTTACCCTTAAATAGCTCTATATCAACGTTTTAACGGCCTAATTTAGAGGTAACCGATAAAACACAAACTAATTCTTATTTTGAAGGGCAATTCCCTTGTATCCCTTGCAAGTTTTGCCATTAATTTTAACTGAACCGTGCTTGTATCCTCGTTTGGTCATCTCGTCTACAAACTTTGTCCTATTCAGGCAAGGGACAACAGCATTCCGACAGTAATTTTTATAATTGTCATACAAATACACCGCTTTTTCCTTATCATTCGCATTTGTAGTACAACAGTCACTAATCCACCTGCCGATATTGTCATTGGCGTTTATCCAGTCTTGCTTTTGTTGCTTCATGTACTTAGTTACAGGGAAAATACCAGTTTCAAGTGCATTCTTATAAGCCAGTAGGCATTCGTGAACAAACGTTGGCATTTCGCGCTCAAAGTCTTCATCTTTGAACTGTTCTTTGAAATGCTTAATCTTATGGAACGTCACAATAATCGGTCGTCTCTTAAACCCATCGGTAAAATCGTTAAAGGCTGGCAGGTCATTGGCACTAAAAATTAATTTAGCTTCATTTTCAAATTCAAATGGGTCTTGATATTTGAATTGGGCGGTAGTGGTATCGCCACCCGTCAAAGTCTTAACGATATTAGTTTGGTTCATGAATTTCGGACTTATATCAGCGAATACGTTAGCAGATTTATGATATAACTTTGAAGTAGCAAACTTGGCTTCCTGCTGGTCCGACAAGGCTTCCAGCGATACATTGGATACATTCGGTTTACCAATAATCTTCATGAACTTGTTTAGGAACGTTGATTTACCTTCGCCGCCTGACCCATAGAGAATCATGTAAATTTGAAAATCTTTATAGCTACCGATTAGTGAAAAACCTATAAATGCTTTAACAGTTTCAATTGCCGCCACATCACATTCATCTATTAATCGAGTGTGATCTTCGTCCTCGTATTGTGGTACTGAATTCGGCACCAACGATTGCTTTAACCATTTGTTCCATATTTCGGCTTTACCGCTCATATTCAGTTCATAGCGCCTGTTTTGGAGTATATGGTTATCGGGTGAGCTAGGTTCTAGCTTGTCCGTTTGTAAGTTGTATGTATGCCCACCAAAGACTGCCTTATAAGGCGCCGGGTTATTGAACGGGTCCTCATCAACAATAGTTTGGGAATCCAACGTTACTAGCTTGGCTACGGAAGCAACTAAGCTTGTTCTCCAAATTCCCTGGGGTACAATTTCATCTTTGATTGACCCCTCAATAACGGCGTCGGCGTGTCCCTTCCATTGATTGATAGTTGGGTCAAACCAATAACCATGCTCTGAAAACTGATTGAGCGTGAACTTGTATTTTTTCTCCAGACATTGGGCTAACTTAATTTCGTTTATATGCTTGTGTCCCTTATCGTCAATGTCTATCCATTCGGCAGGCTTGGCCACTTTTAGCTTTTTGTCCCGGTCTTTTCCTAACTTTTTAATGTCCTCGGGAATTTCTGTCATGAACTAGGCTCCTTTACTAAAAAGACTAACGAAAATGCTTTCTACTTCTTTGTCGGGTAATGGTTCGTCACAATGCTGATTGGCGAACTTTACCAACTCATAGGCCGGAACTGTGTCCGCGCCGCTGTGCTTGATCATGCCAGCAATATGGCATATCCAGTTATGCCTATTGCCAGTTGCTGCACCCTTGCATACCTCATCAATTAGCTTTCCAGTCCATAATTTCTTAGTGCTTCGATACTCCACTGACGGTTCAGGCTTGGTCGATACTTCATTGGCTAAATCAATAGCCCAATTAGGCAATGACAACAATTGGTTAATATCCAGATTGGGGAAGCCTTGATAGTATGGGGCATAAGAACGATTGGCCTCACTAATAAAGCTTGGAGCCGCCATAACTTTGCCACTCAATAATTCCACTCCAGGAACTAGCTCTATATCTTCCTTGGGGAGTGGTTGATTGGTTTTGTAAAACAGATGGTACCCAATATGGGGAGTACACTCCATGTAGGTCTTTAATGAGTCCATATATTCCGGGCCATGGTTACGTAGATAATCGCTCCAATGTTTAATTCCGTTGGCTTCTTCATTGTGTTGATCTATGTCAATTACAGCTAATTCACTAGCTCCTAGGTTAATTCCTAAATTGCGATTGGGGTTCTGAATAAACCAGTCTTTAATAACATTCTGATCGACGGTTGCGTCTTTTTCACCATTTGAGCCTTTAAGCGGAACCTTGCTACCAGTAGCAAGCGGATAAACATATATCCCTTGTTTGGCAAGGTTGATAGCGGTGTTCAGCGTTTTATTCATGGCTGCCACCACCTTTACTGGAGCTTTCTGTGGACTTGCGATAACTTATCCAGTAAGGTGCCAGACAGGGTAATTAGGGCCTTCTTACGGGACACAACGCTCTCGGCAACCAGCGATACCTGTTTGTCGGTCATATCGGCGTACTTATCCACCCGTGTGATAGGGTCGATAATGTTATCGAGTTGATCATACAATGCTTGGGCCAGCCCGGTTGCTTCCTCAACAGTACAGTCCGCGTCCCATAGCCGATTATCAAACGTCCGTTCTAAATCTTCCTTATTCATAGTTTTTAAACCTCCTCCAGTGTGCTATACTGAAAGAGAATTAAATAAACCAATTTATTCCAACAAGCCTCTCGCTATAGCTAGTTGGTTTTTTTATTGGCCTAATTTAATTCTCTTTATATTCATTTAGTCGTTGTCAGTGTCTGAATTGGCGTTCTCACTGTCAACGGCTTTTTTGATTTCTTCAATCAGACGCCCACTTAAACGATGAATATCTTGGGCGACCTTTAAGTCGATCTCTTTTAATACATGATCTTCCAAACCATATCGGCTTCGTAAAAACGACTGGTCAATTCTTATTGCGTCAAGAATCTCTTTAACAAATTCTTGTTGTTCATCATCGTATCCGTAGTTCATTCCTTATACCTCCTTAGTTACAGGTATCGTCCGGATCAGCAGTATCAATGTCAGTATTTTCTAGCTTGAAGTTAACTAAAACGACATAACCGTCACCCTTTAGTTCAAAGTGCGCTGACCCTCCCTTATCGGTAACACACCGTGAAAATGCTGTTTCCAGCGGGAACCCATGTTGATTAGTAATCTTTTCTAGCAGATCACAATTTTTAATAAATTCAGTTTTTTTCATATTTGTTTTCTCCTAACCTATAAGCTCATCAAACCACTGATCAATCCTAGCAACGGGACAAATGTTCCTAGGTAGGCCCATACCCGTTCGTCGGGGCTGGTCCACCAGAAGCCTAAGATTTTACCGTCAATCTTGCGTAGCATTTTATCACCACCTTTTAGTAGGGGAGTAACTTCATGTATATAACAAGCGCGCCCGGCAGCGAATTACTTGTTCGTCATGAATTCGTCCAACTTTTCCCGGTTGATATGATATGAACCATCAATGGTCTTGACCGGGAAGTCTGGGTACATCTTTATCCACTTTTTTAGAGTAGTGTATGAAACACCTAAGTAGTTTGTAGCCTGCTTCATGTTCATATACATTGGGTATTCTGAACCCTTTACCGCTTGCCGCTTAGCGGTCGCAAAAGCATCATTTATAGCCTTAGTAATGGCGCGATTTAGATCATCGGGCAATTGAACTGTGGTAGTAAAACCTTCCATTTCGTTCCACCTCCGCATTTTAATCTCAACAAACAGTAATGATTGCGTTAGTATCGTACAAATATAACGTGATTATTACTATA
Organism: Limosilactobacillus galli; assembly: GCF_947381495.1. NCBI lineage: Bacteria > Bacillati > Bacillota > Bacilli > Lactobacillales > Lactobacillaceae > Limosilactobacillus > Limosilactobacillus galli. The sequence continues at coordinate 56,007 of NZ_CANCWK010000006.1, forward strand.
TCATTGGAACAACTATAATATAGCGTTAACTGGGTAGAAAGTCAACACAAAATACAAGTATTTTTGGATAATTGACCTTTGTTTGTATTCGAGTTAACATTATAATTAACTATATATAAGGATGGCTTACTCTACTATGAAGTTTAGATTGAAGGAAATTCTTAATCAGCGGCACGAAACCATGAAACACGTGTCAGACGAAACCGGCATATCTCAAAATACCCTGAGCCTTTTAAATCAAGGTAAATCAGGAGGAATTAAGTTTGAAACCTTGGAAAAGTTATGTAACCATCTTGACTGTACCCCTAATGACTTACTCAAAGTTAGCGATAGAGGACTACTGTTACATAGATTAAAGGGGACTATTGAAAAAGATGGGTATGTAGAAATTCCTTTCTCAATTACCCAACAGTCCAGCAATCCCAACGACAAAGCCTATTTTATTACGGCTGGATATTGGGAAGATCAGGCCAAAAACTTCGGTACTAGGATTTTGAACATAACGGCCGGGCTGCCTATGTTTAGCGACTTCGACACAATGTTCAAGTCAAATGATTTTTATCCTTTAAGTAAAACAAAGTCTTTGCTAAATGGCTTATCAACCGACCGCCAATGGTCCTTGTCTAACAGAATTGCATATCAAGTTCTTGAAAAATTTACCGATATTCCTAATTTTGTAACTGTTAGCCTTATATATGGTTATGATAGCTTTGATGGGGACACGTATCATTTCTTTGTATCTCACAATCCTAATGGTAAAATTTCAATTTACAATCCATATAATGATCAGTCTTTCCAATAATTAATATTCTTCCTATACATAGCAAGCGCGCCCGGCAGCCGCTTTAATAAATAGGAAGGAAAATTAAATATGAAAGTTACATCATATGAAGCTAAGAAGACTAATCCTAAAAATGGCTCCCACACCTTTTATATGGTAGAGTTCCGTAACCCCGTTACAGGTCGGCCAACCCGTCGACGTGGATTTACGGGGAAAAGGGAAGCTAAGCAAAAAGTAATTAGTCTAATTGCAAGGCTCCAGCAAGCTAATTTGAGCGATAACCCTGACGTTACTTTTGATCAAGTAGCAGAACAATGGCTCAAAAATAAGCGCCACACCGTCGCTGGTGCAACTTATTGTAAATACAAATCGCAATATAAGAATCATCTGGTCGGTGCCTTCGGTAAGAAGAAAATGATGGATATTACCTTGCAGGATTGCCAGGAGATTGTCTATCAACTTGCCGACAAATACAAACGGTGGGACAAGATAATTGGAACTTTCTCCAGTGTTTTCAATTTTGCCCTGAAATATGGGGCCGTCAACGTCAACTTATTCAATCGCGTTGACCGTCCTAAGGTTGAGCATAATAATAAGCCTAAGTCATATAACCCCGAACAGTTTAGTGCGTTCAAGCAAGCGATCATTAAGCAATATAAGGATAGCAACCCCAAGGCCTTTACCTTTTTATGGTTAATCTCCCAGACGGGTGTCCGTAAAGGGGAAGCACGAGGGCTTAAATGGAAAGACGTAGATCTAAAAAATGGATATATCAATGTTAAGCAAGATATAACCCTCGATTACGATGGTAATGAGATTGTTGGTGATATGCCCAAAAATAAGTATTCAATACGTCGCATACCCATCGGTAGTGAAACCATTGACATACTAAAAAAGTGGCGTATAGAGCAACGTCACCAACTCAAATATTATAATGTAGATACTTCTAAACCTGATCAGCTCGTCTTTACAAGTCAAAAGGGTGGAATTATGACACCTTCTAAATCTCATAAATGGTTAGGTGTTATTAGTAAAAACTATGATCTTCCGCATATCTCGGCGCATGGATTACGTCATACCTATGCTACACTTTTAGCAACGAATAACAAGGCGCCCAATAGGATTGCAGAAGTTATGGGTCATAAAGATAGTTCGATTACAACGAAAATCTACATTGATCTTCACGAAGAAGAAAACCATGACTTAGCTGACACCATAGAAAATTATTAATCGTAGCCAAAATGTAGCCAAAAAGCATTTTGGACAGTCGTGAAACACCGTAGCCCTTACGACTAAAGAGGTTAGCAGAACGGGGGTCTTTTCCCCGTCATCTCCATAAAGAAAGCTCTTATACCAGCTCCAAAGGCTGGCATAAGAGCTTTTTAGTTTTGGACAGCTGTCGTATAACATCTTTACAGCAGTTGCTGACCGCATTTAAAGCAAAAAAACAGCGTAGCCATCGAGTACACTGGTCATAATTTGCTTAAGATTAGTCATTAACGATGACGTAGGACTTGATAACTTGACGTTGGTCCATACCCTTGTAAGCAGTATCAATGTCGTCGAGGCTGAAGCTCTTGGTGAAGACCTTACCAGGGTTGATTTCACCGTCGAGAACGGCCTTGAGCAGAACGGCCTTGTCGTAGGTCGTAACAGAAGCCGGACCACCGGCAACGATCGTGTTCTTGTAGAATGGGGTGGTCATGTCCTGCTTAGAGATGTGGGGAAGGCCAACCCGGCCGATGATGGCACCAGGACGGCCAACCTTCATTACCGTGTCAGTTGACTGTTCAGTTCCGACACATTCGAGTACGGCATCAGCACCGTTACCGTTGGTGAGATCCATGATCTTCTTAACGGCTTCGTCACCACGTTCTTCGACGTTGTCAGTAGCGCCGAATTCCTTGGCCAGGGCCAGCCGGTCAGCGTGACGGCTCGTGGAGATAATGCGCTTAGCACCGCGCATCTTAGCGGCGATGATGGCACAGAGACCAACCGCACCGTCACCCATGACAACCACGGTGTCGCCGGCGTTAACGTTGGCAACCCGAGCGGCGTGGTAACCAGTAGCCATGACATCGGCCAGGGTTAGCAGGGACTTGAGCATGCCTTCACTGTAGTCGCTTGGCTTGCCGGGGATCTTCACCAGAGCCCATTGACCGTGCTGGAAGCGGATGTATTCGGCCTGAACACCGTTGCTGAAGTTGTCCGTGTGGCTTTGGCAAGAGCCATCAAACCCGGCCCGGCAGGCAGCACAGTGGCCGCAGCCGTGGGTGAATGGGGCGATGACAAAGTCGCCGGGTTTAACAGTGGTGATGTCTTCACCGACTTCTTCAACGATTCCGATAGCTTCGTGACCGGAGTTTTCGGCGTTGGCTTCAACCGGGTTGATTCCCCGGAAGTTCCACAGGTCGGAACCGCAGACACAGGTACGGACCACCCTAATGATAACGTCATCGGGGGCCTGAACAGTTGGCTTGTCGATGTCGACCAGCTTCATCTGACTCGCTTTAGCAAAAACAGCAGATTTCATAAAAACAGTCTCCTTTCTTTTGTAACCATTTTCATTATAAACTTTCACCGTCAAAATTGATAATACTTTAAGTCAATGGTTGAACATACCTCAACTGAATAGCTAAATTTGAATTAATGATGACTTCTCGGGCCAATCACGGGCACTGACCGGGGATGAATGTTAAACTAGGAAAAATGACCAATTAAGAATTCTTAAGGAAGTGTAACTACTCATGAACATCCTGATGATTGAAGACAACCATTCTGTCTGTGAGATGATGGCGATGTTCTTCAAGAAGAACCAATGGCAGTATGAATTTGCCTATGATGGTGTGGCTGGGGAGCAGAAGTTTGCTGACCAACCGGATAAGTGGGATATCATCCTGCTGGACCTTAACCTGCCTAAGAAGGATGGGATGCAGGTCGCTGCTGATATTCGGCGAATTTCGCCAATTGTTCCACTGATCATGCTGACGGCGCGCGATACTGAAAGCGACCAGGTTCTGGGACTGGAGATCGGGGCTGATGACTACGTAACCAAGCCCTTTAGTCCCATCACCCTGGTAGCCCGGATCAAGGCCTTGCATCGGCGGAGTCAGCTGGGCCAGCTCAACCAGCAGCAACAGCAGGCGGAGAGTGACTTTGATGTTCAAACTGATCACTTTAAGATGAATACTAAAACACGGGAAGTTTACCTTTATGGGAAGCCGGTCAACGACTTGACCCCTAAAGAATTTGACCTGTTAAAGACACTAGCCTCCAAGCCGCGGCAGGTTTTCACGCGTTCTCAGCTGCTTCAGCTGGTTTGGGATTATGAATACTATGGGGACGAGCGGACGGTTGATGCGCATATCAAGAAACTGCGGCAGAAGCTGGAAGATATTGGACCCCAGGTTATCAAGACTGTCTGGGGTGTCGGTTACAAGTTTGATGATGAGGGAGAATAGTTGCAAATGAAGTTAATGTATCGATTGATGCTGACCTTCTTTACGATCATCATTATCCTGCTAGTGATCCTGAGCGTTTCTTTTGTGCAGGTAACTAATAACACGCTTTACCACAACACCTGGAATCAATTGAAGAGCTACTCAGACAGTCTGGTGCAGGACTCAATTCGTTATGATCCCGCTAACCGGAGCTTTGAAGGCTTTGCCACGGACTCTCTTCAAACCAATGCCAGCCTGCTGACCCGGCAGCATGTTCACTTTGCAATCTATGATACGGCCCAGCGGCAGATCTATGCCAGCAATGGCTTCACCTCGACCATTACCAAGGACCAGTGGAATAAACTCAAGGATGGCGAGGTCCTCTGCACTAAGGTGACGATGGCTAAATTCGACCACCAGGTTGCCGATACCAAGACTCCCGAGATGACCGAGGTTCTCAAACCGTACTTCTATAAGGGGAAAATGGTAGCGGTAGTCTCCATTGCCACGCTGATTTCGACCATTAAGGAAAATATGCACCAGATTGTCCTCAACCTCTTGGTAGCCTTTGTGATCGCGGCCCTGCTGACGTTAGCCGTCAGTTACTTCCTGGCCCGGTCGATCACCCAGCGGATCGAGCGTCTGCAAAAGGCGACGCACGAGGTTGCTCGGGGCAATTATAATGTTCAGGTCGCCACGGAAGGCAAGGACGAGATAAATGACCTGGCACAGAGTTTTAACACGATGACCAAGTCGCTGGAGGAGTCGCGCCAGGAAATTCACCGTCAGGAAGAGCGGCGGCGGCAGTTCATGGCTGATGCAGCCCATGAGATGCGGACGCCGTTAACAACGATCAACGGCATCCTGGAGGGCCTCGAGTACGACGTTATTCCCGAGGAAGATAAGCAGCACAGTATTCAGCTGATGCAGAATGAAACCCGGCGGCTGATTCGCCTGGTCAACGATAATCTGGACTATGAGAAGATCCGCACTAACCAGATCTCGATGGAACGTAAGGTTTTCGACGCTGCAGCCGTCTTAGCCAATTTGCAGGAACAGCTGAGCAAGAAGGCGCGGGCCCAGGGTGACCGCATTGAGCTGGATGTTACTTCAGAGCTGCGGGTTTACGCTGATTATGACCGGTTTGTCCAAATTATGTTCAACATTACGCAAAATGCCATTCAATTCACTCAAAATGGCCTGATCAAGATCCAAGGACGAAAGGTCGCTGATGGGAGCCAGTTCAAGGTGACCGACAACGGAATCGGGATGACCAAAGATCAGCTGGCCAATATCTGGGAACGCTACTACAAGGCTGATCGTTCCCGGATGAACACCAAGTATGGCGAGTCCGGACTGGGCCTGGCCATCGTCCACCAGCTGGTGCTCCTGCACGGCGGCAAGGTGACTGTCGAGAGCAAGTACGGGAAGGGGACCACCTTCACGGTCTTCTTCCCAGACCGCGACCATGCCCCGCATGGAACAGGGAAAACGTCTTCCAAAGAAAAAAATTAAATTCCCGGGGAAGCGCTATCTAAAAGTAACCAATTCACTTTGTTCAATCATTAACTTATTGAAAACGATTGCGTAAACGTTTGCATTGTGCTAGATTACTATCTTGTAATATTTGTTATTGATTGATAGGAGAGAATTGTACTATGAGTTATTTGATTGCATTAATTCCAGCCCTTGGTTGGGGATTCATGCCACTGATTACCGGAAAGATCGGTGGATCAGCGGTTAACCAGATGTTTGGGATCGGTGCCGGGGCAACTATTATCGGTTTGATTGCCTTTGCGATTGGTCATCCCACGGTTAGCACCACGGCTTTCTGGTTCTCCGTTGTCTGTGGTGCCCTCTGGACGATCGGTCAGATCGGACAGTTCATCTCATTCAAGCGGATCGGGGTTTCTAAGACTACGCCGATTTCAACGGTTTTACAGTTAGTTGGTAACTCCATCATCGGTGCCATCATCTTCGGCGAATGGCGTGGTGCCAAGGCCCTGACGATCGGGTTCGTTGCCCTAGCTGTAATCATTGTCGGTGCCCTGATGACTTCAATGACGGAAGGAACGTCCAGCAAGAAGGTAACGGCTAAGGACTTCCTCTTCCTGCTCTTCACGACGATCGGTTACTGGATCTACTCTGCCTTTCCTAAGATTCCAGTGGTTGCTGACCAGAGTGCGTTGGGGATCTTTCTTCCTGAAATGCTGGGGATCCTGCTTGGTTCCGTGATCTACACGATTGCTTCTGGCAACATTGCTGCATTCAAGCAGAAGGAACAGTACTTAAACATCCTGGGGGGACTCTCATGGGGTGTTGCTGCCCTGGCCTACATCTTCGCTGGTAAAGCCCTCGGGATCACCACGGCTTTCGTCTTCAGTCAGATGAACGTTATTATCGCCACAATCGGTGGGGTGCTGGTTCTGCACGAACAGAAGACTTCTCGTGAAATGACCTTCACCATTCTGGGGATTGCCCTGATTGTTATCGGGAGTATCGCCACGGCCTTTGCTTAAAATACTTAAAATTAAAAGTTCAGAACGAATCGCAAGATATCGTTCTGAACTTTTTTATTATCTCTTGAAATTTGATTGCAACCATCAGGTGAATTCGCTATCATTTAATTGTATTTGGAATTTAGCTAATATAAAAAGAAAGAAGTTATTTGATATGGCGCATGTTTCATTAGATAAGCAAGGCTTGAAGCAATTCGTTAATGACAATGAATTAGGCGAGATGCAGGCAATGGTCAACGCCGCCGACGATGAACTTCGCAACGGCACCGGTGCCGGCGCGGACTTCCGTGACTGGCTCCATCTGCCAACGGAATACGACAAGGACGAGTTTGCCCGGATCAAGGCCGCAGCCAAGAAGATCCAATCCGACTCCGACATCCTGGTCGTCATCGGAATTGGGGGTTCCTACCTGGGGGCCCAGATGGCAATCGACTTTTTGCACAACACCTTCTACCAGGCGCAGAGTGCTAAGGACCGCAAGTACCCGCTGGTGATCTTTGCCGGGAACTCCCTGAGCTCCACCTACGTGCACGACCTGCTGCAGTTGATCGGCGACAAGGACTTCTCTGTCAATGTTGTTTCCAAGTCTGGGACGACGACGGAGCCATCCATTGCCTTCCGGATCTTCAAGAAGAAGCTGATTGAAAAGTACGGCCAAGAAGAAGCTAACAAGCGGATCTACGCGACGACCGACAAGGCCAAGGGAGCGCTGAAGACCGAAGCTGATGCCAACGGCTACGAATCCTTTGTGATCCCAGATGGTGTCGGCGGCCGTTACTCCGTCCTGTGCCCAGTGGGTCTCTTGCCAATCGCCGCTTCCGGCGCTGACATCGACCAACTGATGGCCGGTGCCGCTCAGGCTGAGAAGGACTTCGTTGATCCCGACCTGACCAAGAACGAGGCCTACCAATACGCTGCTTACCGGAACATCCTCTACCGGAAGGGCTACGAAACTGAGCTGCTGGAAAACTACGAACCGAACATGCGGATGTTTGCCGAATGGTGGAAGCAATTGGCCGGCGAATCCGAAGGGAAGGACCACAAGGGCATTTACCCATCCAGCGCCAACTTTACCACCGACCTCCACTCTCTGGGCCAGTACATCCAGGAAGGCCGGCGCTTCCTGATGGAAACCGTCGTTAAGCTGGATAAGCCGAACTACGATGTTGAAATTCCAAGTGAGGACGACAACCTGGACGGCTTGAAGTACCTGGAAGGCAAGACGATGGACTTCGCCAACACCAAGGCCTACGAAGCCGTTGTCGCGGCCCACACGGCTGGCGGTGTTCCGGTAATGACCGTCCACATTCCAGAGGAAAACGAGTACACGCTCGGTTACCTGATCTACTTCTTTGAAGTGGCCATGGGGATTTCCGGTTACCTGAATGGGATCAACCCATTCAATCAACCAGGTGTTGAAGCCTATAAGGTCAACATGTTCGGCCTGCTGGGCAAGCCTGGTTACGAAGAGATTGGCAAGAAATTACGTGCCGAAATGGACGAAAACAAGTAAAAACGATTATGAGCTGCTGGTCGGATGTGCTAGTGGCTCTTTTTCGATGAGGTGAGAGCAGTGCAGGAACATTTACGAGCTGATTTAGAGCGAGTTCAGCGTCGCCTGGCGGTCTGGATCGTCCTGGCAATCTGCCTCTGGATTATGAAGGCGATCATCGGCTGGAACTTTTTGCAGTACGTTATCTGGCTCGCGGCAGCCTACGTTGTCTTCCTTGTGGGTCTTTGGCTATACCTGGCGTGGCAACTTTGGCGATACTAGAAGTAGTTAATAATATAAAAGGAAGCTGGCTTGATTGCCGGCTTCCTTTTTAATTGCTTTCCTGGATTAACCCGTTGAAGAAATGCTTGATCGATACCTGGCCCCCCGTCTGGCGTTGGCCCTGGAGGTAGGCAATCTCATTGTGGACGTTTTTATATTCATACAGGTTATTAGCGTATTCTAGGATGATGTCGTTTTCCGGATAGTCGATGCACATATGGGCAAGGTTGGTCAGCCCCGCCCGGATATCACGCCGGACCCGCTGGAAGATGATCTTCTTCCCGTGCTTATCACAGTGGTAGCTCTCCTCAAAGTTGATCTCCTCAAAGTCGAGTTCCCGCTCTATCATCATGTTAACGATGCTGATGATCTCCTGGCCCCCGTTGCCAGCAGTGATGCCGAGGAAGCGGAGAATCGACTTGGCGTTTTCCTTTTGCTTTTCCTTATAACTGATCGAAACCGTGTTGCTGTTAGTGGCCGCCCCGCTGACCAGGTCCAGAATTTGCAGCAGGCGCTTGGACATGTCAATGTTTTGGCTGGCCAATTTAATGACGGTCTTAACCTCAGCGATGTTGAGCGGCTTTTCCAGGAAGAAGTCGATACCGTTCTTATAGGCCCGCGTTCGGGTGGCCGGGTCAACTGCCGGGGCCATCATGATGAAGTGCGGGTAGTGCCGACTGTCCTGAATACGGCGGACCAGTTCGATGCCGTCAATCCGCGGCATGGCGAAGTTGACAAACATGATGTCGATGCTGAGCCGCATAGCATCATCGTAGGCTTGCTGGGAGTTGTTAGTAGTACCGACAATTGAATTGTTGAAGTCATTTTCAATAATATCTTTTAGTAATTCCGTGGAATCGTCGCTATCGTTAACGATGTAAAAGTTCACAGGTCAGGACTCCTCTTGTTTTTATTGAAGTAAAATGAAGTTCTTTGAAACTCAAAAATATTTTATACCTCTGTGCGTTTTTGCACAATGATTATAATTTATTGAAAGCGATTTTTCCCTTAAAAGGGGTTTTGTTTTATAAAAATCGTGGTTCCGCTTTCATTGATGTTATAATGGGCCTTGAGGAGCTGAAAAAAGGAAAATTTTCTTGTGCGTTTTTGCGATGTTATGCGAAGCTTCTTGAAGTATACCGGTATGATAGTAACTGTAATAACCAAGGAGGAATTAATTATGGCTTTTAATTTACGTAATCGTAGTTTCTTAACTCTTTCAGACTTCAACAAGCGTGAAATGGAATACATGCTTAACTTAGCCGAAGATCTGAAGAAGGCAAAGTACGCTGGTACTGAAGCTAAGAACCTTGAAGGTAAGAACATCGCATTGATCTTCGAAAAGAGCTCAACTCGTACTCGTTGCTCCTTCGAAGTTGGTGCTAAGGACGAAGGTGCTCACGTTACCTACTTAGGTCCTTCAGGCTCACACATTGGTCACAAGGAATCTGTTAAGGATACTGCTCGTGTTCTTGGTGGGATGTTCGATGGTATCGAATACCGTGGCTTCTCACAACGGAACGTTGAAACTCTTGCTAAGTACTCAGGTGTTCCAGTTTGGAACGGTCTGACTGACGAAGACCACCCAACTCAAGTTCTGGCCGACTTCTTAACTGCTCACGAAGTATTGAAGAAGCCTTACGAAGACATCAAGTTTGCCTTCGTTGGTGACGGTCAAGACAACGTTTCTAACGCCCTGATGCTCGGTGCTGCCGTTATGGGGATGGAATACCACGTTGTAACTCCTAAGGAATTGAACCCAACTAAGGAAGTTCTTGACAAGGCTAACGCAATTGCCAAGGAAACTGGCGCCAAGATCGTTGTTTCTAACGACATCAAGGAAGGCGTTAAGGGCATGGATGTTATCTACGCCGATGTTTGGGTATCAATGGGTGAATCCGACGACATGTGGGAAAAGCGGATCAACCTGCTTAAGCCTTACCAAGTAACGATGGACGTTATGAAGGCTACTGAGAACCCTAACGTTCTATTCGAACACTGCCTGCCTGCATTCCACAACCTTGACACTGAAGTTGGTAAGGAAATCTACAAGAAGTTCGGTCTTAAGGAAATGGAAGTTACTGACGAAGTCTTCGAAAGCAAGCACTCCGTTGTCTTCCGTGAAGCTGAAAACCGGATGCACACCATCAAGGCTGTTATGGTTGCAACCTTAGGTGAACAAGGCTAATCAAGGGAGGATCACTACATGGCTAAAGTAGTTGTTGCCTTAGGTGGTAACGCCCTTGGTAAGTCACCTGAAGAGCAATTAAAGCTGGTTAAGAACACTGCTTCCTCACTGATCGGTCTGATCGATGCTGGTAACCAAGTTGTTATCAGTCACGGTAACGGTCCACAGGTTGGTGCTATTAACTTAGGGATGAACTTTGCTGCTGAAAATGGCAAGACGGCTGCCTTCCCATTCCCAGAATGTGGTGCTATGAGCCAAGGTTACATTGGTTACCACTTACAACAAAGTCTCCAAAACGAACTGCACAAGCGTTGGATGAACAAGAATGTGGCCACGATTGTTACTCAAATCGCTGTTGATCCACAGGACCCGGCATTCGATAACCCATCCAAGCCAGTTGGTGACTTCTACACGAAGGAACAAGCTGAGCAGATCGAAAAGGAAAAGGGCTACACCTTTAAGGAAGATGCTGGACGGGGTTACCGTCAAGTTGTTCCTTCACCACTGCCGAAGAAGATCATGGAACTCAACAGCATCAACACGCTGATTGAATCCGGTGCCCTGGTTATCGCTGGTGGTGGCGGTGGTGTCCCAGTCATCATGACTGACGACGGCCTCCAAGGTGTTCCTGCTGTTATCGACAAGGACCGTTCAAGTGCACTCCTGGCTGATCAAATCAGTGCTGACAAGCTGATCATCCTGACGGCGGTAGATTACGTTTACGTAAACTACGGCAAGCCAGACGAAAAGGCTTTGAAGACATTGACGATCAATGAAGCCCACAAGTACATGGACGAAAAGCAGTTTGCTGCCGGAAGCATGCTGCCTAAGATTGAAGCTTGCCTGTCATTTGTTGAAGGTCACCCTGAGCGTGAAGCAATCATCACTTCCCTCAACGGCCTTGACGATGCTCTGGCTGGCAAGGTTGGTACGGTTATCCGTGACAACTAAATAAATGAAAAGGATGGCAATGGATTGGATAATTCATCGCCATCTTTTTTGGTTTAAATGGCTCTTTGTCAATCGGTAAGGATGAAGAGATTTTTGAGAACTAGACTAAGCCACTTTGGCTTTTGGTCTAGTTCTC
>NZ_CANCWK010000007.1:0-54916 GCF_947381495.1 Limosilactobacillus galli
GAAGAACCATTCAGAATTTCTTTGGAAATTCCGAATGGTTCTTTTATTTCAAGGGACTTTTGTCACAGCCCCTTTTTATTAGTCTTCAGAAGCTTCCATCGCTTCAAGGATGATCTCCAGGTAGCTGCATTCCTCACGCAAGGACTGCATCTCATCACCGCAGGTCGGCTGAACAGTCACCGTCTGCCCGTTGTGATCATCGGCCGTTGCCTCATTCTGGCAGAGGGCATCCAACCGGGCCTGGGCTTGATTTAATTCTTCTTCGATCTCATGTTTATTACTCACTTTAAACACTCCAAAATCAACTTAGTAAATATTTAAAGCAATTAACAAATTGCAATACAAATACGGTATCATGCTTTATCGAAAAAGTTAACCCTTAAAACGTTACACTTCTGTTACTTTCTGGTGATAATTCTTTAATTTTACTTAACCGTCCCGGCAAAGCTTGGTTCGAAGTACGGGCTGATCGTGTAGGAAGCCACGTTGGTTCCCGGGTGAGCAGCAGCAACGAACTGGTTGTTACCGGTGTAGATTGCACAGTGGTAGGTTGAACCGTGCTGACCCCAGAAGAGGATGTCACCAGGCTGAGCCTCGCTAACCGCGTGCTGGTTGACCTGGCTCTCCAGTGCAACCGTGTTATGCGGCAACTGCTTGCCTTCAGCGTTGGCGTAAACGTAGTCAACCAGACCGGAGCAGTCCATCCCGCTCAGTGAAGAACCGCCCCAAACGTAAGGAACACTGTTGGTGTTGGCAATCTTCACTGCCAGGCTGACAACGGAGCCGGATTGAAGGTCCTGGCTGGCGCTGCTTTGCGGCTGAGCAGGCGCTGGAGTTGCCGCCTGACTAGACTGGGCTGGAGCTTGGCTAGTTGCCTGAGCTTGGGAAGCCGGCGTCTGGGTAGCACTTGAGACAGCCTGAGAAGCAACCGGTTGTGGAGTTGCGGAAGCTGTAGCAGATGCAGGTGTCGTCGGTGCTGGAGCAACAGAAGCCGAAGCAGCAGGTGCTACTGATGATACCGGCGTGGCTAAAGCAACCGGTGCGGTGGTATCTGCTGTTGACGTCCTTGATGCTGAGGAAGTTGATTCTGACGTTGCAAATGCAGCGGCATCTGAGGCGACGGTTGAAGCTGAAACCGTATTTGCCTGACTGGCTGCAGGTGCGTCTGAGGCAACCGCACTAGCACTGTTAGTGGCAGCAGCTTCCGTCATTTGGGTAGCAACAGAGGCACTGGCTGGCGGTGCAGAAACAGCACTGGTGTTAGTGGTATCTACGGTGCTGCTTACGGTATTACCGTTGGCGCTGGCGGTGTCGGTTGCGTCAGATTGTTGGTCCGCATTAGCTGATTGAACGGCACCAGCAGGTTGAACCGGCGTCTGCGTTGCGGCAGCATCCGTCGTCATTTGCTGAGCGTCCTCTGGTGCGGCACTAACTGCTGGCGCAACGCTAGCAGCAGAAGCAGCATTGACCGCTGGAACTGGTGAGCTGACAACCGGTGCAGCTGGGGCAACCACGGCACCTTGACCATTAACAATCAATTGCTGGCCGATGTAAAGCTGGTCACTGGTCAGACCGTTCCATGCCATCAACGTAGCAACAGAAACATGGAAGTTTTGCGCGATTTTGCTTAAGGTATCACCGGGCTTGACGGTGTAGCGGCCATTCTCGTCCGCCTGCATCGTCGTATCGTTGCCTGGAAGTGTCAGCTGTTGGCCAGCGTAGATCAGGTCGACACTATCGCTGACCTTCTTGATAGTGTTAGCATTAGCATTTTCTAAATCGGAGACGGTGGCGTGATGCTCTTGGGCGATCTTCCAGACAGTATCCCCCGCCTTAACAATAACGTGGTTGGCACTAGCAACCTGGGTTGATACCGCAAGTGCTCCTAAGGTACCAATTGTCCCTGCCAACACGTGACGAACAGCTGAACGATGGTGTGCTCGTTTTACCATAAGCAAAACTTCCTTCCTAAGAATCATTTTATACAAAAATTAATAAATTAGTTAATCATACAGTATTAACTGTAGCATCATTTGGATCAATAGTATAGCGAACATCTGGTCAAATTTTGAAACTAGCTGGACAGATTCACTGATAACGGCTATTTTGTCAGGAGTTCAAATACACGGCGATAGTCATCCGGTGTCACCATTCCCGCTTCAAGGCGCTGTTTTTGAACCATCTCATTGATGACCGCTGGATCAGTCAGGGCCTGCTGAATCCGGTGGACCAGCGACTGGCCAGCCCCCTTGGAGAAGGTATTCTGCAGGGCAACGTACTGGTCCTGATGGATGGTCGAGTCAAACCCCAGAATCAGCATATCCTGTTCAAAGGCCCGCCGCACCGTGTCCAGCACCTCGTCACCATAGTTGATGTCGAGCAGGATGTCGTCGTCACCGAAGAGTGCCTCGAGACGGGACAGGCTGATATTAGGATAGATCGTCACGTTGTCGTGCTCCCCGAACGCCAGCAGCTTAGCCGACATGGCCATCAGGACGGCGATATCGAAATGGACCTTTGGCAGGACCGTCACAATCGTCTGGAGCTGCTCAAGCTGGTCCGAATTGGTGACAATCAGGGCCCGTGCCCGCCCCAGATTCTGCCGCCGCTCTGGGTAGATCATTCCCAGGTAGTGAAAATCAACATTGTCGCTGGATAGCTGTACCGCCCGCTGGTGCCAATCCCGGTAGTGCTGAAAGACGATGTGCTTAGTGCGGGTCGCTGCTGTCATTAAATACCGCATGTTCCCCGGCACCTCACCAGTCAGCGGTTCGTGCCAGAACAGGGTATCCGCCCCTGCCCCGGCCAGGCTCAATGATACCTGGTAAGACTGGTTCAGAGTATTGTACAGTACCCGATCCAGGTCGTAGCGCTGCCGCTCCAGGTAGAAGCGCCAGAAATCCGTTGCCGTACTAAAGCAGTAGCACTGGTCACGGTCATCCAGAATCAGGAAGCCGTTGAGCAGGTTGCGGAAGGCATACTGGTGCCCATCGCCTGCAAAGTACTTCCGGAGCACCGCCTGCCCATGGTCATAGATGGTCTGGGCAAAGCGGTAGCCCCAATGATTGTAGTGGTCGACCCACTGGTAGCCCCCAGCTGTGTCCAACCACTGGACCGCCTTGACGATCCGCCGGTTATCCTGATGCCAATACTCAATGTTGGCCTGCTTCCTGCTCTGGTGATAAACGCCGGCCTGGTACTGATCACCGATAACGCGCCAGTACCGCGGAACCGGCAGGTGGTCGAAATACAGTCCCGGCCGGCCCTCGTCAAAGTGGCCCAACGTCCGCCACGGTGAATCAATATCGGCAGGCAGGAAGCCATCATCGGCCCTCACCACGGCAGGAAGCTCGATTCCAGCCCGTCGTTGAGACGCCAGCAGGTCCGCGGACGCCTGGTCAAACTTTTCAAATAAATTAATCATTACTCAGCCCCCTTAGGAACTGCTGCCACTGCTTGCCAACATTGCTGTCCAGGTAGGATTCCGCCAGCTGGTAGGAGTGTTGCCGGAACGGCGCCAGCGACTCCTGGCTGAAGAGGCGGATGATCCCCTGGGCCAGCTGGTGTACCTTTTACTAATCGGTCCAGCCACCCTTGTAGTCCAGGAGGTAGCCATTACGACCATCGTCGATCATGGTTTGGTTGCCATATGGCACGTCGAAGCCCACCAGCGGTAAGCCCGCACCGATCGCCTCCAGAAGGCTCAGCCCAAAGCCCTCCCCCGTCGAGGCCGAGGCGTAGGCCGCGTACTGCGGATAGATCGTGGTCAGGTCCTGCTGTCCCTTCAGGTGAATATAATCTGCGGCGTGCGCGTCCGCAATGATCTTCTGCAGCTTCGCGTAGTCCACCCCCTGACCATAGATGTCCAGGGTCAACTCCGGCAGCGTCTGCCGCGCCTCAATCACCGCCCGGACAAGCCAATCGAGGTGCTTCTCCGGGGCCAGGCGGGAGGCCGTGATCAGCGAGAATGGCCGCCGCGGCTCGGCCGGATGGCGCAGCTGCTTAGGGCTGCCCACCGGGATCACCGCACTCTGCGGCCGGCAGTGATTAAACGCCACCTGCTGCTGCACAAACAGGTCGCGCTGCTTAGCCGTCGAAAACAGGAAGCAATCGATATCCTCCGCGTGGCTAAACTGATACTCGTAGTACTCGTTCCACAGGACATTATTCCCGCTGGTCGGAACATAGTGGTCGGCGTGGATCGGCACGACCAGCTTGGCCGGGCCGTGATTCTCCATGATCAGCTCCCCGTTCGCCAGTTGCTTGTCCTCATCCAGGCGGTCCATCATGATGACGTCGCCCGGCTTAAAGTCCAGTCGCCGCAACATCTCCCGGTAGAGGGCATCCTTGGACGGCAGAATCCGGTGATCAGCAAATTCAAATGTCTCCTGACCATTATTGAAGTGTTGCGTGTAGGCCAGACTGCCATCCTCATTGTAGAAGTCCCGGGCCACGATGAGATTCTGCTCAGAACGACCATAGTAGTAGGTGCTGGCATAGCGAACGTAGGAGTAGGAGTCATCCTGGATCAGGTGACCCTGGTGGAAATAGAGTACCCGGTCAATCGTCTGCTGCTTGGGGTTCACCACTCGGGCCTCAGCCATCACTTCCCCACAGGCGTACTGGACCCGCTGGCCGCCATCCAGAACCTTTTTGGTAAAGCCTGGGGCCAGTTGTTGCTCAAATTCCTGCAGGCGGTAGGTTGTCGGGGCGATCTTGACGTCGGTGAAGAAATTGTACAGCCAGATGATCTGGTCGTCATCCAGACCCAGGTTGCTCGCCAGGGCCTCAAGGTTATTAGCAGGGAGAATATTAGAAAAGATAAATTTGGCTGGAATCCCCAGACGTTTGAGGATCTTGGTGCGGTAGGCTTGGGCAATCGGCTGATTATTTTGTGTTAAACCAATCGATACATTCGTTGCTACATTACTTTGCGAATTATTCTTGACTGCTGAAGAAGCTGGTGATGAGACAGCCAAACTAGCCGCAGCTTGATCAGCAAGGGGTCCCGTTTGGCCCTCTATTGCCTTATACAATCAATAAGAAAAAATAATTTTGTTTAACATATGATTATTTCATCATTTGTGTATTCGAAAGTGCTTCCATTACGAAAAAATCGCCACTCTCTGTTAAGAAAGTGACGATTTTTTATGCATTTAGATGAGATTATCCTTAACCAGGCATTCAGCATTTTCAACCGTGTTCCAGGCGGCCCCCTTCAGGAGGTTATCAGCCACGACCCACATGTTGAAGGAGCCGGGGTTCTCCTCGTCAGCCCGCAGACGACCGACGAAGGTGTCGCGCTTGCCAACGGCGTTCAGTGGTTGCGGGTAGACCTGGTGAGCAGGGTTATCCTGCAGAACCACACCCGGAGCCCCCTTCAAAGCTTCCCGCAGCTGGTCCACGGTCACGCTTGGGTCATCGACCGTGAAGTAGACCGTTTCCCCATGGGCAATCGGCACAGGAACCCGGACACAGGTAGCGGTGACCTTGATGTCCTTGGCGTTCATATCGCCCAGCATGATCTTCTTGGTCTCGTGGATCATCTTCCATTCCTCATGGGTGTAGCCGTTGTCCTCAAAGACATCGATCTGCGGCAGGAGGTTGAAGGCCAGCGGATAGTGCTTCTTGTCCCCCTTGGTTGGCAGGATCTCGGCATCGTCTTGGATGTCCTTGCCGTCCAGGTAGTCCTGGGCTTCCTGCTTCAGTTCATTCAGGGCCGATTGACCGGCACCGGAAGCAGCCTGGTAGGTCGAGACGATGACCTGCTTGAGGCCGAACGCCTTGCGGATTGGTTCCAGGGCCACGACCATCTGAATGGTTGAGCAGTTCGGGTTGGCCACGATTCCGTGATGGTTCTTCAATGCCGCTTCGTTAACCTCAGGGACGACCAGCGGCACATCCGGTTCCATCCGGAAGGCACTGGTGTTATCGACACAGACGGCGCCGCGCTTGACCGCTTCCGGCAGCAGCTTCTTCGAGACGCTCCCACCAGCAGATGACAGGACCAGGTCGATCCCCGCAAAGGAATCCGGAGTGGCCTCCTCGACCGTGATCGGTTGGCCCTTGAACTGGAGCTGCTTACCGGCAGACCGGCTGGAGGCCAGAAGCTTCAGGCTCTTGACCGGGATGGTTGATTGTTCCAGCTGCTGAATCATGCGGGTACCAACCGCACCGGTGGCCCCTAAAATTGCGACATTATATTCCTTACTCATATGACAATTCTTCTTTCTCTCTGTGCTAAAGGATATTCTCCAGGCCAATCACCAGGTGGTCCAATTGGTCAATCTTCTCTAATGCAACCTTGACCCCGCTCATGAAGGACTGACGGTCAAAGGAGTCCTGCCGGATGGTCAGCGCCTCGCCGGCACCCCCGAAGAGGACTTGCTCATGGGCGATGTAGCCCGGCAGGCGGACGGCGTGGATCTTGATGCCGTGGTAGTCACCGCCGCGGGACCCTGGCAAGCTCTCCTGCTCATCGGGACTGGTCTCGTGTTCTTCACGCACCTGGTCGATCAGCTTGGCCGTGCTCAGGGCCGTCCCGGATGGGGCATCCTTCTTGTCGGCGTGGTGCATTTCAATAATCTCAACGTCCGGGAAGTAGACCGCGGCCTCCTTGGCAAACTTCATCAAGAGAACCGCGGACATCCCGAAGTTCGAGGCGATCAGGCCGCCCAGGTGCTGCTGGTCGCTGAGCTGGACCAGTTCCTCTTCCTGATCGTCAGTCAGCCCGGTCGTGCCGACGATCGGCCGCATCCCGTGCTGGATGGCAAACTTGACGTTTTCGTAGACGGCATCCGGCAGGGTAAAGTCGATCCAGACATCCGCAACGCCGTTTTCAATGTCAGCCAGCTGGTGGTAGACCTTCACCGTGGCGTCCAGGTGATACTGAGCAGCCTGGTCCGCGACCAGGTAGGGTGCCAGGACGGCCGTCAGTTGGACATCGGGCAGGGAGTTGACCAGCTCCACGGCCTTCTGTCCCATCGCACCGGCGGCACCGGCAATCAAAACTTTCTTCATGCTTATCACCGTCCTTTTACAAGTCCTGTGGCAGGTCTTGGGTGCTCAGGGAGCCGGCTGGCAGATCCAGGGCGCTTTCCAGGGCGTGCTTCTCCTCGTTATTTAAGGAGAGGATTGGTAGCCGGCAGCCGCCAACGTTGAAGCCTTGGGCGTTCAGTACGGCCTTGACCGGTGATGGTGATGGGTACATGAAGAGAGCGGCCATCTTCGGGGTCAGGAGACGTTGCAGTTGACCGGCCTTCTGGTAGTTGCCGACGTACAGCTGGTCGTACATCTGCCGCATTTCCTTGGTGTAGCAGTGGGAAGCCACGGAGATAACCCCGTTGGCCCCGAGGACACGAGCCGTCAATGCCTGGGCGTCCTCACCGGAGAAGATTGCGAAGTTATCAGCAGCGTGTTCAATGATGTATTCCATCTCTTCGAGGGAGGCACACTGCTTGACCCCGGCGATGTTCGGGTGCTGAGACAGTTCCACGACGGTTTCGGCGTCCATCTTGACCCCAGTCCGGCCCGGAATGTTGTAGATAATAATTGGAATCTTGACTTGGTCAGCCACGGCGGTGAAGTGGGCGATCATCCCCCGCTGGTTCGGCTTATTGTACGGCGGCACAACGACCAGGGCGTAATCGATGCCACCAATAGCGGCAACCTCGTTCGTGAAGTCGATCGTCTCCTGGGTGTTGTTGGAACCCGTCCCCGCAATGACCGGAACGCGGCCGTCGACAATCTTGCCGAAGCCTTGGTAGAGCTGGATCTTCTCATCATGAGAGAGGGTTGGGGTTTCACCCGTGGTCCCCCCGATGACGAAGCCGTTGCTGCCGGATTCGATCAGGTGGTTGGTCAAATTCTTCAGGCTGTCAAAGTTGATATGGTTGTCGCCGTCAAATGGCGTTACGATTGCGGTCAGTAAATCTGCGTCTTGTAAAGTTGTCATAATTATTATCCTCCAATTAATTCTCTTGCATCCGGTAGTTCAGAAAACCGGTAATCGCATCGACACCCTTCTGGATGGCGTCCTCGTTAGGCGTCAGGGTTGCCGAGTGGAGTTGTGAATCATCCTCGACCCCAAGCCAGAACATCGTCCCGGGGAACTGGGCCAGCAGATAGCCGAAGTCCTCACCGGTCATCGCCGGCGCAGTCTCGATGAAGTTAACGTCCGGAGCCTGCTGCATGTAGTCGATGAAGCGACGGGTCAGTTCGGGATTATTTTCAACCGGCCAGTAGCCGCCCTGGTTGAGCCCCAGCTTGACTTCCAGTCCAAAGCTGGCGGCGACCCCGTCACAGACGGCCTGCAGGCGGTGGTCGATGTGCTCGATCATCTTCTGGGTCAGGCCGCGGATCGTCCCCTCAATGCGGGTGTGGCCCGCAATGACGTTTCGGATCGTGCCCCCGCGGACCTTGCCCAGGGTGATCACCCCGCTGGCGATCGGGTCGATATTCCGGGAGATGATCGTCTGGACCTGCATGATCAGGCTGGCCGCGGCGACCACGGTGTCGTTGGCATCCTGCGGGTAGGCGGCGTGACCGCCCTTCCCGTTGATGTCGACGTTGACCTCGGTGGTCCCGGCAAACAGGGTCCCCATCCGGCAGCCGATCGCACCGGCGGGCAGGTCGGGGTTATCGTGCAGGCCATAGAATTCATCGGGCCGCCACTTGCCGGCGAAGACTCCGGCCTCGTAGGCCCGCTTGCCGCCATAGTCACTCTCTTCCGCCGGTTGGAAGAAGAAGAGCAGGTTGTCCTTGGGCTGGTGGTCGCTGAAGTAGCTCAGCACCCCCAGAGCCACGGTCATGTGAATATCATGCCCGCAGGCGTGCATGACGCCGGGATGGTGGGAGGCATACGGCAGGCCCGTCTGCTCCGTCACCGGCAGGGCGTCGATATCGGTTCGATAACCGATCGTCCGCTGCGGGGCGCTCCCGTGAACCAGGACCAGGATCGCGGTCGGCAGTTCTTCCGGCACTCGGATCTCTAGGTTATCCTGGTTGAATTCTTTGATTACCTTTAATAGGTAGTCATGCGTTTGCGTTTCGTGCAACGCCAGCTCTGGAATCTCGTGGAGGTGGCGCCGCACTTGAATCAGTTGTTCTTCCGTTAACATCTGCTCATCCTACAGCTTTCTGAGGTCGTCTTCGAGCGCCGTCTTGCTCTCGGTCTGCTGGTCAACGTTCTTGATGAACTTGGCAGGAACCCCAGCTACCATGGTGTGCGGGGCAACGTCATGGGTGACGATGGCCCCGGCGGCAACCACGGCCCCTTCGCCGACGTGGACCCCTTCAATCACCACGGCGTTGGCGCCAATCAGGACGTTGTCATCGATCCGGACCGGCTGAGCAGAAGCAGGTTCGACCACCCCGGCCAGGACGGTGCCAGCACCGATGTGGCAGTGCTTGCCGACGATGGCCCGGCCACCGAGGATAGCCCCCATGTCGATCATGGAGTCGGCGCCGATCTCCGCCCCGATGTTGATCGTGGCCCCCATCATGATGACGGCATTGTCACCGATCAGGACCTTGTCACGGATGATGGCCCCCGGTTCGATCCGGGCGTTGATCCCCTTCAGGTCCAGCAACGGAACGGCGGAGTTGCGGGCGTCGTTTTCAATGTGGTAATCTGCGATCTTGTCTTTGGCCTGGCCAAGGAAAGGCTTGACAACGGACCAATCACCGAAGATTACCCCGCTGTGGCCCTCGGTGAAGTGCTGAACCCCAGCCGGGAACTCCAACCCCGCCAGGTCCCCGCGTAGGTAAACCTTAACGGGTGTTTTCTTGGGAGCGTTGCCGATGTAGTTAATAATTGCTTGTGCGTCTAATTCTGCCATGTGGATAACCTCTTTCTACATATTAAATAAGGAATAAATAATTACTGTTGTTGGTATGGCCGGTCCAGACGAACCAGATCGGCGTAGCTCTCACGCTCAATTACCAGCTGATCGTGCCCGTTCTCGACAAAGACCACTGCCGGCCGCGGGTTGCGGTTGTAATTGGAGGCCATTGAGTAGCCATAAGCCCCGGTGTCCAGCATTGCCAGGACGTCGCCCGGCTTGGTAGCCGGCAGCCCCTGGTCCTGACTCAGAATGTCACCGGACTCGCAATACTTGCCGGCCAGGCGAACGTGTTCCTTGATTGGGGTCTGGGGATCGTTAGCCAGGACCGTTTCATATTTAGCCTGGTAGAGGGCTGGCCGGATGTTGTCGCCCATCCCCCCGTCAACGGTCACGTACGGTTTCAGTCCCGGAACGTCCTTGCGGGAACCAACCGTGTAGAGGTTGTAACCCGCGGGACCAACGATCGACCGGCCCGGCTCAATCCAAATCGCCGGCATTGCCAGGTTCGTCTTGGCAATCGTCTGCTTGATCGCCTTGATAATCGCGTCCACAAAGTCTTCCGGCATGAGTGGGTGGTCGGCGCTGACGTAGCGGATCCCAAAGCCCCCGCCCACGTTGATGACCAGGGCCTGGTAGCCGTACTTGGTCTGCCAGTGAGCGGCTACCTCAACCAGCTTATCGGCAACCCCTTCAAAGCCGGCCAGTTCAAAGATCTGCGAACCGATGTGGGCATGCAACCCGAGCATTTCTATCCGCGGGTTGGCCAGCACCTTCTCCAGTGCTTCATCCGCCTGACCGGACTGCAGGTCAAAGCCAAACTTGCTATCAACCTGACCGGTCTGGATGTACTTATTGGTGTGGGCCGAGATCCCCGGGGTGATCCGAAGCATGACCTTGATCTGGGCATCGTTTTCTTCCAACAGGTCGGCCAAGAGGTCAATCTCGTGGAAGTTGTCCAGGATGATCACGCCGACGTGATGACGGATAGCCATCTCGAGCTCTTCGCGTGACTTGTTGTTGCCGTGGAAGCTGACCCGGTCCATCGGAAAGCCGGCCTTGATCGCCGTGTAGAGTTCCCCGTCGGAGACCACGTCGGTGTGCGCGCCCTCCGCTGCGGCCACCTGGTACATGGCGATTGCTGCGAAGGCCTTGCTGGCGTAGCTGACCGCGTAGTCGACGTGGTTGGCGGCGAAGACCTTCTCAAATCGGCGGATCTGGTCGCGGATCTTGCTGACGTCATAAACGACCAGCGGGGTTCCGTACTTGTGGGCCAGTTCGACGGCATCGCAGCCGCCAATTGTCAGGTGCCCAGCAGCGTTAATCTGGTTCTCAGTTAATTGCTCATTCATCTGTCATTCCTCCTAATGCTTTTGCGGCGGGGAATCGACTTATTAAAAAAATCCACTGTTTGCGCGAACAAACAGTGGATCCCATTTATTATCCATTTAATCTGTCGATAGCGCAACGCAGGCTCTTATTGTCCTGCGACAGTCCGTAGCTTATTCAACCACGCCCCAGCAAACTCAGCCGTGCCTGACTGAGCGCTTCGGCAACCGCCCTGTTCACTAACCATCCATACTTGGCATCGCTCCAGTTAGCTACTAGTGTTGGCTGCGCCTCTTCGATTTATGATTCTAGCTTATACCAAATTATGAGAAAGTCAATAGACTAAATTAATTTTTATGGGTTTTATTTAATTTATTAGATGTAGTAAAACGTTAATATTAAAAGGTCGCTGGATAATTACACTTGCTTATTTTAAGTTCCATGTTAGAATTCGATTAAAATACGTTCGCAATAATGTGATTTATTAATTATTGCTCAAAGGAGTTTTGAGAAGATGAAAGTAGTTAAGTTCGGTGGCAGTTCCCTAGCTGATGGCGAGGGATTTGCCCAAGCAATCAAGATTATTACGGCCGATCCCGAGCGTCGGGTGATCGTCACCTCCGCGCCCGGCAAGCGGAATCCCGACGATATTAAGGTGACCGATCTGCTGATCGAATATGCCCAGCGGGTGATCGAACAGAAGCCGTATGACGACGTGCTCCACCAGATCGTGGTCCGTTACCAGGCAATTGCCAACCACTTCAATCTGCCCGATGACCAATTGGAGCCGATTATCGACCGTCTGCGCAACCTGCCCAATGGCAAGTACCCTAACGATAATTACCTCCTGGCTGCTTTCAAGGCCCACGGGGAACGTTCCAACGCTCAATTGATGTCCCTGGTCCTCAAGCACCTGGGCTACGAGGTCCGCTTCGTCACCCCGACGATGGCCGGAATTCGGGTCACCGGGACGCCTAACAACGCCACGGTGATCCCCGAAACCTACAGCCTCCTCGACCAGTTCACGGCCAAGCAGAGCGAGCTCCTGGTCTTTCCTGGTTTCTACGGCATCACCCTGGCCGGCCACATTGCGACCTTCTCCCGCGGGGGTTCCGACATCACCGGGGCGATCCTGGCCCGGGGCCTGCACGCCGACCTGTACGAGAACTTCACCGACGTCGACGCGATCTATGCGGCTAACCCGAACGTTGTCGACAACCCGCAGCCGATCAGCCGGATGACCTACCGGGAGATGCGGGAACTCTCCTACGCCGGCTTCTCGGTCTTCCATGACGAGGCCCTGATCCCCGCGATCGAAGGCAACGTCCCGATCAACGTCAAGAACACCCAGCACCCGGAGAAACCCGGCACCCTGATCGTTCCCGATAAGGGCTTCCAGCCGAGCGACATTGTCACCGGGATTGTCAGCGGCAAGCACTTCGCGGCCCTCTACCTCCACAAGTACCTGCTGAACAAGCAGACCGGGTTTACCCTTCGCATCCTGCAGATCCTTGCTGAACACAACATCCCCTATGAACACATGCCATCCGGGATCGATGACATCACCATCATCCTCGACCGCAACCTGGTTAACGACCAGCTGATCGATACCATCTCCAATGAAATCCAGGAAGCCGTCAACCCGGACCGGCTCGAATGGATCGATAACTACGCCGTCACCATGGTTGTCGGCGAGGGGATGCGCAACCGGATCGGCGTCATCAACGATATTCTCTCCCCACTGGCCCAGCACCACATCGCCGTGCCGATGATCAACCAGGGGGCCTCCCGGATCTCCATCATGATCGGGACCTACGATGACGACGCCGACGATGCGGTTCGCGCCATCTACCACCGCTTCTTCGTCAACTAAGGAGGAATTTCATATGCCAACCCTTCTCAAAGTCCATGGTTCCCAGAACCAATTTTTCATCCTGGACCAGACCCGACTCGCACAGCCGCTGACGGATCCCGAACTCCGCCAGCTTACCCAGCGCATCACCGACCCCAAGACCGGACTGCTGGGCGGTGCTGACGGCGTCCTCGTGGTCGACAAGCCGTTCCGTGAGGGTTCCCAGGCCCAGATGCGGGTAATCAACGCTGACGGGAGCGAGGCCGCCATGTGCGGTAACGGTCTGCGGACGGTGGCCCGTTACGTCGCCGGTCGGGACCACCGCGACCAGTTCAAGGTCGATACTATCGATGCCAGCCTCCGTGTCCGCAAGCAGGACGACCTGGCTGCCGTGGTCCCCGCCTTTGCCGTCGAGATCTCCCCGGTCCGTTTCAACCGTGAGGCCCTGCCTTTTGATAACCTGGGGTACGACCGCCTGCTCGACACCCCCGCACCAGAGCTCTGGCCCCAGCTACGTTTCAGCGCCATCGCCGTGCCGAACCCGCACCTGATCAGTTTCGTCGACCGTCCCGCACTCCAGGATGACGTCCTCGGCGTGATCGGCCGCCGCCTGAACGGGGAGAACCCCTACTTCAGCGACGGGGTGAACGTTAATTTTGCCCATATTCTCGGGCAAAACCAGCTCTTCGTGCGGACCTATGAGCGGGGCGTGGGCTTCACCAATGCTTGCGGGACCGGAATGTCTGCCACCAGCCTGGCCTTTGTCCTCCTCCACCCCGACCAGGCCAGTTTCGACCAGCCAATCGACGTCTTCAACCCTGGCGGCAAGGTCCGGACCATTGTCCACTACCAGGATCAGGAGTACTGGATTGAGCTGATCGGGAACGCCACCTTCACCCACCGGATCGCGGTCGATGAAGCGGTCCTCCACCAGGGTAACGTTCAGGCCGCTGATTGCCAGATCACTGAGACTGGCGAGCAGAAAGCCTACCAGGCCTTCGTTGACCAGCTGCCCACGCTGGGTCTTGTCGACTAACTACGAATAATAGACGAAATGAAACAGCCGCTTCTAAAGTGAAGCTAGCTACTGGGAGCCTCTGTGAGCACAAATAGCCTCAAACGTCAAAAAATTACGGACGTTTGAGGCTATTTGCATACCGCACTGTAAAATTCTAATTTATTTCAATAGTATGTTATAGTGATATACATATGGAGGTGAATCATATGAAAACAACACCAACAACTATTCGTCTTGATGATGATCTAAAAAAAGAACTAACCAAGGAGTTAAGTTCCATGGGGTTAAGCATTAACGGATACTTCAACTTGGCTGCTCGTCAATTGGTTATTCAAAAAAAAGTTCCATTTGAAGTGCTGGCTGAATCAAATGAGCCAACGGAAGCTACTAAGAAAGCCTTAGTAGCAGCCCAAGCAAAAGAATTAGGTATCATTCCCGATGACTCCCCAAGCTTCGATAATATGAATGAACTTAAGAATTATTTGGATAAAGATTAAAGTATCGTCACCCCAAATTAATTAATGATCTCATGAATACTTTGAATCAGTTGCACCTCAACGGGATTGTTAATGCGGAATATCGACCACATATTTTAAACAATCGTGGTGGAAACTATAATGGCAGCTACGAATATCATTTATCCGCTGGGAAGATTGATGTGCTGGTGATCTATATGCCTCATAAAACTAACCCATCAATTCGCTTAATTCGGGTGGGAAGTCATAATGAGCTGTTTCATAGCACGTTGAAATAGAAAAAGATTGGATTAGTCTCACGAGAAATAAGTCTTAATTATAAGCAAAAGCGCCCGTCGCTATTCTGTGACAGGCGCTTTTGTGCTTTAAATTTATTTACGGTTAAACAGGGTATCGATGGACTGGTGGTTGTGGATCCGCACCATCGCTTCGGCCAGCAGGTCAGCCACGGACAGCCGAACCAGTTTGCTGAAGCACTTCTCCTCTGGCAGGTTGATCGTATCCGTGACGATCATCTTCTCCAGGCCAGAATTTTCCAGGGTATTGACCGCATCACCGGAGAGGACGGCGTGGGTGGCAATCCCGTAGATCTTCTTAGCGCCGAACTTCTCCAGGGCCGCGGCGGACAGCTTCATCCGGATACCAGTATCGACAATGTCATCGACCACGATCGCTGTCCGGTCCTTAACGTCCCCAATGACGTATTCCGGAACTTCCTGCTTGGTCCGTTCCCGGACCTCATCAACCCGGTTGTCGACAATGGCGATTGGGGCCTTGATGTGTTCGGCGAACTTCCGGGCCAGGCTCACTCCGGCGTGGTCAGGTGAAACAACGACCACGTCATCACCGGTCAGGCCATGCTGCTCGCAATAGCTGGCGAACAGACTGGTGGCCTGCAGGTGGTCCACTGGAATATCAAAGAAGCCCTGAACCTGGGCGGCGTGCAGGTCGATCGTAACCAACCGGTCGATCTGGTCCATCTCCAGCAGGTTGGCGATCAGCTTAGCGGTGATTGGTTCCCGGCTCCGCGCCTTCCGATCCTGACGGGCATAGCCGTAGTACGGCATTACCACGTTGATCTTGGCGGCACTGGCCCGACGGAGAGCATCAACCATGATCAATAATTCCATCAGGTTGGTGTTGACCGGGTCGGAAACGGACTGAACTACGTAAACCTCGCAACCACGGACACTCTCGTCAATCGTGATCTTGATTTCCCCGTCAGCGAAGTGGCTGATGGAGGCCTTGCTCAATGGCAGGCCAATCCGACTGGCAATGCTCTCGGCCAGTGGGCGGTTTGAATTTAAGGCAAACAGGCGGACGTTCTCAGCGTTTTTAATCTGCGTCATGTTTCTTGCTCCTTTGTAAAGTCAATACAAAAATCCACCTTCATTATCGCAACAAATGAATGATCGATCAAGTTAAATTTGCGTTACTAGCAGTCATACGGCGTGATACCCGCCATCCCGATCAGCGGATCGATCTCGTGGTTGTTAATCATCGCAGCCGTCAGTATCGTGGACGCAGGGGTTGCGGACGGCTGCTCAACAGGCGTGGAGGGTGCTGGAGCAGCGGGCTTTTCCGGTGCCGGTGAAGTCTCCACAGCTGCTGAAGTCGGCATCTGGGGCTCGCCCGGCCGGTCCAGCGGTGACTTCAGCTGGTCGTGGCGTTGCCAAACCGTCGTCAGACGCTGCAACAGCGATGTCTGCCGGTTCTCACCGGTGTGCTGGGTGGCCATCATCATCGCGGCCGGCTCCCCGATCAGGACGAGCTTCTCGGCCGCCCGGGTGACTGCCGTGTAGACCAGGTTCCGTTGCAACATCCGGCTGAACTGGCGGACCAGGGGTAGGAGGACCATCTTGAACTGGCTCCCCTGCGACTTGTGAATCGAGATACAGTAGGCCAGGCGGATCTGTGTCCACTCCTGACGGCCGTAGTTGACCTCGTTGCCATCGAAGTCGATGATGATAGTGTCGGTCCGCTTGCCGCCCTTCTTGGCCCCGGTCTCCACGGCCGTGATCCGACCGATATCACCGTTAAAGACGTTGTTCTCGGGGCTGTTCACCAGCTGGAGGACCTTATCCCCCACCCGGAAGACTTGGCCGCGGAACTCAATCTCCTGCTTGTCCTTGCTCGGCGGGTTATAAGCCTGCTGGGCCAGCTGGTTGAGGTTGTCGACGCCGGCCTGGCCGCGGTACATCGGCGCCAGAATCTGAACGTCGGCGGCGGTGTAGCCCCGCTTGGCTGACAGGTCGATGATCTGGCGGATAATGCTGGGTACCTGAGCGGCGTGGCACTTGACGAAGGACCGGTCCGGCAGCTTGTTGGTCAAATCCGGCGGCAAGTGGCCCTCCTTGATCGCGTGGGCCAGGGGGATGATGGTTGAATCAGCTGACTGCCGGTGGATGTTGGTCAGCTCTACCCGCGGAATCTCCGGGAAGCTGAGCAGGTCATGGAAAACCTGACCGGGACTGACTGATGGCAGCTGGTCCTTATCGCCGACCAGAACCACGTGCATCGCGGTCGGAATGGCCTGGACCAGGGTCTTGAAGAGGAGGGTGTCGACCATCGACATTTCATCGATGATCAATAGCGACCCCTTGATGTCGCGGGCGTTCATGTCGGTCGGCATCTCCCGGCCATTCAAGCCGAGCATCCGGTGAATGGTGCTGGCAGGCAGGTCGGTAGCTTCGCTCATCCGCTTGGCCGCCCGGCCGGTCGGGGCCGCCAGCAGGACCGGGAAGGAGTTGTCCTTATACTCATCCAGGTCTAAAGAGATCTGGTGAAGCCGGGCGAAGGCCTCCACAATCCCCTTGATAATGGTGGTCTTGCCAGTCCCCGGTCCCCCGGTCAGCAGCATCACCTTGTTATTCAGCGCCGTCTTGATGGCTCTTTCCTGGACCGGGTCGTACTTGATCCCCGTCTGCACACTGACCTTGCGGACGGTCTCGTCAACCGTCTCCTGGTCGAGGCGGTCTTTGGGGGCGTTCATCAACCGGTGCAGGTGGTCGGCAATCTGCCATTCCGCCTTGTAGAGGGCTGCGGGGTAGATCCGCTGGTCTTCGTAGTTGATGGCGTCCTTCTTCTCCAGGGATACGATCTGGTCCGAGATGGTCGGAACGGCGATCTGCCGCTGCCCGCCATCATTCAGTAGCCGGGCGGTCTGCTGGAGCAGGGGGCCAGTCGTGGTGTAGGTATCACCGGTCTCCATGGTCAGGTCATCGAGGCTTTGGAAGATGGCCGCCGTAATCCGCCGCGGGTCGTCCGGGGTAATCCCCAGATGGTCGGCAACCTGATCGGCCCGCTTAAAGCTAATCCCGTCGATGTCCTGGACCAGCTTGTACGGGTTCTCCCGGATCACGTGGAGGGTCTCATCCCCATACTTATCAAAGATGGCACTGCTGAGGTTGCTGCCAAAACCCAGGTCGTTCAAGCCGATGATGATCTGGTCCATCCCCTGACTGGCCTGGAGATTCTCAATGATTGATTGCTTAACTCCGTGGCGCAGGGTAATGGCATCCAGCACGTGCGGGTCCTGATTGATCTTGGCGATGGCGTCCGTCCCCAGCGTATCGACGATCTTCTCGGCAGTTTTCTTGCCGACCCCGCTGAATTGCTTACCAGATAGGAAGTCGATCAGCCCCTCCCGGCTGGTCGGCTGGTTGACGTGGTAAGACTGGGCCTGGAACTGGCGACCGTAGCGGGGATGGTCGACTAATTGCCCCTCGAAACGGTAGGTCTGGTCGTCGCTGAGGTCGCCGAAACTCCCGGTAACCGTAATCTCCGGCGCATCCCAGTCAAAGTTGGCCTCCTCGACCGAGACGATCAGGACCTTATAGAAGGAGTCCGGACTCGTGAAAATTTCCGACTGCACCTGGCCAATAAAAAAAGACGGCTCCGCGGGCGTCTTAAATAAATCCATTTCAGCTGCCATTGAAGTCATCCTTTCCAAACAGTATTAATTATTTTTTCCCTGGGTTTCCTGCAGGGCCTTTTCGATGTCAGACAGGCGCTGTTCACTCTTCTGGTAGTAGTTGAGGTCCAGCTGCTTAGCCTGGGCAAGGTAGTCCTTGTACGGCTCGCCGAGTACCATGGCCACGATTCCCCGGTTGAACTGGGTATCGGCCCGGCCGGGGTGCCGCTTCAGGATTGCGTCATAGTATTCCTTGGCCTTGGCAAATTCACCGAGGGCCAGAAGGGAATCACCGATCACCTGGTTAATGGCCGGGTCTTCCTTGCGCAGTTCGTGGGCGGTCAGGCCATATGCCACCGCCTGCTTGTGCTGCCCTTTCTTCATGTAGCTCTGGGCCAGCATCAGGTAGGAGTCCGCCTTGCGCTTGTCATCTTTGATCTTGTTGTAGAGTTCGATGGCGCGGTCGACCTTGCCAACCTCGTAGTAGAGGTTCCCCAGCCCGTAGTTCAACAGGTCCTGGGCATCCTGGTCGCCCTTCGCTTCGAAGATCCCCAGCGCCTTCATAAACAGTTCTTCAGCCTGGGTGTAATCATTCAGCCGGGTCAGCAGGGACCCCAGATCATAGTAGTTATTAACCTTGTCTGGGTGTTCGTCAATCGCCTGGATCAGCTTGTGAACCAGCTTTTCTGTTTCCTTCTTCTTTTCTTCACGAAAATCTTTTTCTGCCATTATGTTCACCCCTTAAATTGTGTCCGTTGGATCAACTTTGGTCTTGTGCAGGTATGAAGTGTCATTCCACCGTTCGAGCGTAAAGTGCTCAGCATCATTGGTTTGCAGGATGGTGGTCGAGGTATTGCTCAACCCGCCACGGTCCTTCAAATGCGCCAGTGGGGTTCCCACCAGCGCATTGATGGTAGCATTCAAAGCTGCCCCGTGGGAGACAACCACGATGTTCTTGTCTGGATTGAGCTGGCAAAATTCCTTAATGGCGGAACCAACCCGCGTGATAACTTCCTGGAAGCTCTCACTCTCAATCAGCTTAGCATCGTACTTGTCGGGATGATGGCGGAAGTTGTGCAATGCTTCCGGCCACTTGGCCTCAACATCGGCGAAGTGCATCCCCTCCATCTTCCCCAGGTTGAATTCCCGGAGTCGACTGTCGATGGTCAGCGGGATGGGCCGGTTGAGGTGTTCGATCAGCTTCTGCGCTGTCACCCGGGCCCGTTTCAGCGGACTCGCGTAGACGTGCGCGATCGGCACATCAGCCAGGGACTTGGCGAGCATTTCAATCTCGTGATAGCTGCTGTCCAATAGCGGCGAGTCACCGTGTGCCCCCTGATAGCGGGATTCCAGATTCCATTGAGTTTTTCCATGACGGATTAGATAAACTTTTGTCATTACTTATCGCAGACCTTTTTGATTACTATTTTACCAAAAAATCGGGCGATTGTTCATCTGGACTTAAAAAATAAATGAAGCCAGCCGCAACTGACTCCATTTACTTTACTTAATTAAACGTATTGCAATTGACGTTCGTGGTTGTAGGCCCGGTCAATGATCGCACTACCCAGGCATTCCTCACCGTCGTAGAAGACAACGGCCTGGCCCGGCGTGATGGCACGGGCAGGATCATCGAATTCCACCGTGACCTGCTGACCGTCCTCGGAGATGTGGGCAGTCACGCCGACATCCTTTTGACGGTAACGGAACTTGGCTGTACAGTGGAAGTCGCGACCGTAGCGGCTGACAACGTCGTCAACCCAGTGAATATCACTGGCTTCGAGGTGGGTTGCGTAGAGGTGCGGGTTGTGGTAGCCCTGGCCGACGTAGAGGACGTTCTTGTCGATGTCCTTGCCGATCACAAACCATGGCTCGTTGCTCTCCTTGTTACCACCAAGGCCAAGGCCCCGGCGTTGACCGATCGTGTAGTACATCAGCCCCATGTGCTGGCCAACGACCTTACCGTCGATCGTCTCCATGTTACCGGGCTGAGCCGGGATGTACTGGCTGAGGAATTCACGGAAGTGACCGTCCTCACCAATAAAGCAGATGCCGACAGAGTCCTTCTTGTCGGCCGTGGCGAGACCTGCCTCCTTGGCAATCTTCCGGATCTCCGGCTTCGTGTAGTGGGCCAGTGGGAAGAGGACCTTGTCCAGCTGGTGGTAGTCGAGCTGGCTCAAGAAGTAGGTCTGGTCCTTGTGCTGGTCGGCAGCCCGCATCAGGTGCATCCGGCCGTCTTCATCCCGCTTGAGGTCGGCGTAGTGACCAGTGGCCACGTAGTCCGCCCCGAGCTGGTTGGCGTACTCAATGAAGGCCTTGAACTTAATTTCCTTGTTGCAGATCACGTCCGGGTTTGGCGTCCGGCCCTTCTTGTACTCCGCGATGAAGTACTTGAAGACCCGGTCCCAATATTCCTTCTCGAAGTTAACCGAGTAGTATGGAATCCCGATCTTAGCGGCCACCTTGGCTACATCTTTGTAGTCCTCGGTAGCGGTGCAGACCCCGTTCTCATCGGTATCGTCCCAGTTCTTCATGAAGACCCCGACGACATCGTAGCCCTGCCGCTTTAACAACAGGGCGGTCACGGAGGAGTCGACCCCGCCGCTCATTCCTACAACAACACGTGTATGACTGTGATCAGTCATCTTTACATCACCATCATTTCAAATAGATTCTGGAATAATCTACGATTGAAGGTCGCATGCATCCAGTATGAACCATTGTACCAAATGATCCCGGCCCATGCACTGATTTAATTCTTCACCAGAACGTGGCGGTCAATCATCTCGTCTAAGATGTAGTGGTACTGCTCGACGAACTCAGCTGCCCGCTGGTGCTTGAAGATGTTGACCTTCCGCATCCCGTTACCGGAGAGGGTCTCCATCTTGAAACCGTCGAGGTCGGCATTGATCAGGATCCGAAGGCGGGCAACCGGGTTGAAGGGGTTGTCGGTGTCCAGGCTCCCCTTGTACTCGAAGTTGCCCCGCTTGGTCTGCTCGAAGCCGAGGTCTAACAGAGCATACTTCTTAATGTCGTCACTGATGGCATAGGTATCGGAATCGCCAGGAATCTGCACCTGTTTCGTAAATTCCATTACTCTTCCCCCTCATCCTGCTTAATCTGCTTGAGCTTATCGACCGTCTGGACGATGGTAGCGATCAGCTTGCCGATGTCTTCTTCCGTATTTACCTTCCCGAAGCTGATCCGGATGGACTCGCTGATCCGCGGACTGTCTGCCCCGTACATTGCGGTCAGGACGTGGGAAGGCTCAATGCTCCCCGCCGTGCAAGCAGAACCGCCGGAAACTGCAATCCCGGCCAGATCCAGGTCGGTCTGCATAACGTAGGTGGAAATACCCTTGAACCAGAGATTCAGGACGTGGTTCAGGCCATTTGGATCAATCTTACCGTTGACCTCAAAGTCCACGCCATGGCCGTGCAGACCCTGCACGATCTTCTGCTTGAAGTGGTAGTAGCGCTCACGCAGTTTTTGCTTTTCCTCCGGGGAGTCCAGTTCCACCGCCTTGGCAAAAGCGGCGATGGCAGGAACGTTTTCGGTACCAGCCCGCCGCTTGGTTTCCTGGTCACCGCCCTTGATGAAGCTTGGGAAGCTGATGCCATCGCGCCGGTACAGGAAACCGATCATCTTCGGGCCATTGAGCTTGTGAGCCGACGTCGACAGCATGTCGATGTGGTCGCGCTTGACGTCGATCGGCAGGAGACCATAGGTTTGAACCGCGTCGGTGTGGAACCAGGCCTGGTGGTCCTTCAGAATTTCGCCGATCTCATGAATCGGCATTCGGCTACCGACCTCATTGTTCCCCATCATGATCGTGACCAGGATCGTGTCGTCCCGCAGCGCCTTCTTGAAATCGTCTAAGGAAATCTCTCCGTATTCGTCGACCGGCAGGTAGGTGACCTCAAAGCCGTGCTCTTCCAGGAAGTGGAGGGGCTTTAAGACGGCCTCGTGTTCAATGGCAGTCGTGATGATGTGCTTACCAAGGTTTTGCCGAGTGAGGGCCGTTTGAATAATTGCCGTGTTGTCACTTTCAGTTCCCCCACTGGTGAAGACGATTTCGTTATCATCGGCATTGATGCTCTGGGCGATCAGGTGCCGGCTGTTTTCCATTACCAGCTTAGAATGGCGCCCGTAAGAGTACCCGGTCGAGGCGTTCCCCCAGGACTCCTTCATCTCCTTATTCATCGTGGCGAGGACTTCCGGTGCCATCGGGGTGGTGGCGGCATTGTCCAAATAGATTTCACTCATTTTAATAATTCATCCTTTCAATTACTTGTTCAGGTCGGCAAACAGCTGCAGTAACATGTTTGCGGACCGTTTTCCAGCATCAATGATGAATTCATCGAAGCTGACGCCGGCATCTTCATCCCCGGTATCCGACATGGCGCGGACAACCACGTATGGGACGTCATGGTCAGTGGCTACTTGGCCCACTGCGGCCCCTTCCATTTCGCTGGAAAGGGCTTCTGGGAAGTAGTGGAGGATCTTGGCGATGGCATCCTTGCTGGCGATGAACTGGTCACCGGAGACAATCAGGCCCCGCTTAACGTTCCGGCCAGTCTGTTTACCAGCCTTTTCGAGGGCCTTCCCCCACTTTTCAGAAGCCTTGAAGCGGGGTTTCTTGCCTGGCAGTTGACCATAGACATAGTCAAAGGCCCGGGCGTCAACGTCGTGGTAGGCCGTCTCGCTGGAGATCACCACATCCCCAACGTGCAGGCCTTGGCCGATTCCACCAGCAGAGCCAGAGTTGATGACCACATCGACGTTGAAGTCAGTGATCAGGTGTTCCGTGGTGATTCCGGCTTCAACCTTGCCGATTCCGGATTCGACCAGGACCACCTCCTGGTTGCTGATCTTTCCTTGGAGGTAGTCCTTCTCGCCGATTGTTTCGACCTGCTTGTCTG
The DNA here is from genome assembly GCF_947381495.1 of Limosilactobacillus galli. NCBI lineage: Bacteria > Bacillati > Bacillota > Bacilli > Lactobacillales > Lactobacillaceae > Limosilactobacillus > Limosilactobacillus galli. Next base: position 23,353 of record NZ_CANCWK010000007.1, read on the forward strand.
ACAGGCGGGCGGTCAGTTCCTTGATTTCTTCGGGCATTGCACAAATAATTCCAAATTTCATTTTTTCATTCTCCTTAATTATCCAACGTAAAAGAGGATTAAATACACGATGATGATGGCGACAACAAGGGCCACGATGGCAATGTTTAAGCGGCGTTTCAGCCGACTAACCTTTTCTTCCTGCTCCTGGCTGGCCCGGTCATCCGCAAAGGCCCGCCGGTGCAGCTCACCATTCCCACCAGCAACCGGAGTTCCCTGATCAGGATTTAGTTGATCATCCGGGTCTGGCTCCGGATGGCGGCGCTGCTTTTCCTGCTGCTGACGGTACTGCTGACGGGACAGGAAGGGCTCGGCTTCAGTCCGGTCGTCTTGCGGCGCATTCAGTTGGTTATTCATGATCCTTCATTCCTCGCCAGTAGTAGATTGCCATGATCGTCTTGGCGTCTTCAATTTCACCACGATCGATCATCGCTAACGCCTCGTCCAGGCTGACCGTCTGCAGGGTCAATTGTTCATCCTGGTCCTGGGGCAGCTCATGGTCGACCCGCTGCAGTCCGCGGGCCAGGTAAAGGGTCATGTACTCATCCATGCAGCCGACCGAGGTGTAGAAGGAAGAGATCTTCTCCAGGTCCGTGGCCTGGTAGCGGGTCTCCTCATTCAGCTCCCGCTTGGCGGCGTGGACCGCGCTGGCGTCGTCCCGTTGGTCGAGCTTGCCGGCTGGGATTTCCAGGGTAGTCTTGGCGATTGGGGAACGCCACTGCTTCTCCAGGATCATCTTGTTGTCCGCCGTCAGTGCCAGGATGGCGATGGCCGGTGCATGGTGGACAATCTCACGCTGGGCGATGTTGCCCTGGGGCGTCTTGACCTGTTGAACCTCCACGTCAATCAGGTGGCCGTGAAAGACGATCTTGCTTTCAATTGGTTTCTCTTCAAAGTCCATTATTTTGCCTCCTTACGCAAGATGCGCACGTGCGCCGCCTGGGGGCCCTTCTTCCCCTGGACAATGACCAGGGAGACCCGCTGGCCCGGACGCAGGATCCGGCGGTGGGTGCCCTCGATTCCGCTGTAGTGGACGAAGATTTCACCCTCGTGGGGAACCGTGATGAATCCCCAGCCCTTTTGCTCATCAAAACTCTTTACTTTGCCTTCAAGCATTTTTTCACCTACTAATTATTAAACTAAAATTGGGGTTGCAACTTAAGTCTATTATATAGATCAAAAGTCAACAGCGCGGTACACAAATGGCCTCAAACATTCGGGAGACCCGAACGCTTGAGGCCTATTTGTGCTCGCGGGGGCTCGAAGACGAAGTCGTAAACGACTTCTGTCTCGCTCCCATTTTACACCGCTCATAAATAATTGTCATGAATCGGCAATTGGCGGCTGAATTTTTGACGTTTCTTTACTTTTCCAGGCCTTCCTCGACGGTTTCAGGGAAGTTGTCCCGCACGATCTTGGCACACCGAGCACAGAGAGTTGGGTATGCACTGTCGCTGCCGACATCTTCCTTGACCATCCGGCAACGAGCACAAGTCTCGCCGGCCGCTGGACTAACCTTGACTGCGACCCCGTTGTTGAACTTGTCAGCGTCTTCCGGAGCATCATCCAATGGGTGAATGTGCAGGGCGGAAACCCCGAGCAGGAGGGCCACGTTAGCGTTCAAGCTGTCCAAAAGCTCCTTCTGGTGGTCATTGACGTAGAGATCGACCTGGGCTTCGAGGGACTTCCCGATCATCTTAGCGTTCCGGGCTTCTTCCAGACTCTTCAGAACGTGGGACCGAACTTTCATGAAGTCGCTCCACTTAGCCAGGAGGTCATCCTCGTTGTCAAAGGTCTCAACATCCGGAATCTCGGTCAGTTGAACGAAGTCTTCTGGTTCGTCCATGTATTCCCAAACTTCTTCCGTGGTGTGCGGCAGGATTGGGGTTAAGAGCTTAACCAGGGTTACCAGGATCTGGTAGAAGACCGTCTGCATGGACCGGCGAACGTGGGAGTCAGCTGGTTCAATGTAGAGGACGTCCTTGGCTACGTTCATGTAGAAGGCGGACAGGTCGTTGTTGACGAAGTTGATCAACAGCTTGTAGGCATCCAGGAAGTCGTACTGGTCGAAGTCGTCCCGCATCTCCTTCAGGAAGTGGTTCAATTTAACCAGCATGTACTGGTCGACAGCCTCCAGCTTCTCGTAGGAAACCGTATCTTCAGCCGGCTTGAAGTCCGCGGTGTTGGCCAGCAGGAAGCGGAAGGTGTTCCGCAGCTTCCGGTAGGCTTCGGAGATCTGTTGGAAGGTCCCCATTGATACCCGGACATCGGCAGAGGTGTCGGCACTCATTACCCAGAGCCGAATAATTTCGGCCCCCATCTGCTTGATGACCTTTTCCGGATCGATGACGTTCCCCATCGACTTACTCATCTTCTTACCCTTCTTGTCCAGGGTAAATCCTTGGGAGATGATGCTCCTGTATGGGGCGTGGCCGGAGCAGACAACACTGGTGATCAGACTGGAGTTGAACCAACCACGGTACTGGTCAGAACCTTCCAGGTACATGTCAGCTGGGTAGGTCAGGTAGTCCCGCTCAGCTAAGACACCTTGGTGAGAGGAACCAGAGTCGAACCAAACGTCCATGATGTCGGTTTCCTTGGTGAACTTCCCGTGTGGTGAATGTTCGTTCGTGTAGCCTTCTGGCAGGAGGTCCTTGGCGTCCCGGTCGAACCAAACGTTAGAGCCGTACTTGGCAAAGAGGTCGGCAACGTGGTTAATCGTCTCTTCTTCCATGATCGGCGTACCATCTTCGGCGTAGAAGATTGGCAATGGCACACCCCAGACCCGCTGCCGGGAGATAACCCAGTCGCCACGGTCCTTGATCATGTTGCGCAGCCGAACCTTCCCCCAAGATGGGTGGTACTCAACGTCTTCTAAGGCGTCGAGGATGTTTTGCCGCATCTTTTCGATGGAAACGAACCATTGGTCGGTGGCCCGGAAGATGATTGGCTTCTTGGTCCGCCAGTCAAATGGGTAGGAGTGCTTGAGTGGTTCTTCCAGCAGGAGGGCGTGGTTATCTTCCAGCTTTTGCAGGGAGATGTCATCAGCCTTTTGGTAGAAGACACCATCGAAGTCCGCACCGTTGTCCTTGGTCAGGACACCTTGGTCGTTGATTGGGGCAAAGATTGGCAGGTCGTACTTCTTACCGAAGTTGTAGTCATCATCACCATAACCAGGGGCGGTGTGAACCAAACCAGTACCGGTATCGGCAGTAACGTAGTCGGCGTTCCCAACCAGCAGTTCTCGATCGATGTATGGGTGCTGGGTCGTCATGCCTTCCATGTCCGCGCCGGAAAGGTGGTCAACGACTTCGTAATCGTCCCAGCCCAGTTTCTCCGCCAGGTTAGCCAGCAGTTCAGTGCCGACAACGTATTGACGGTCGTCCCCGGCCGGCTTAACAACGGAGTAGTCGAACTTCGGGTTAACGGCAACGGCTTCAGAAGCGGGGATCGTCCATGGGGTCGTTGTCCAGACAACCAGGTAGGTGCTGTTATCTAAGCGGCCCTTGCCATCCTTGATCTGCTCAACGAAGAAGGCCGTCTTGGCAACCACGTCATGGTACTCAACTTCGGCTTCCGCCAGGGCAGATTCGGATGACCATGACCAGTAAACCGGCTTCTTAGCTTGGTAGAGCAGGCCCTTCTTGGCGAATTCGCCGAAGACCCGGATCTGGGCAGCTTCGAATTCCTTGTCCAGGGTCAGGTAAGGGTGATCCCATTCACCGCTGACGCCTAAACGCTTGAAGTCTGTCCGCTGCTTGTCAACCTGCTCCAGAGCGTACTTCCGGCAGAGGTCCCGGAACTCGGAGGTGGTCATCTTCTTCCGGTCGTAACCGGACTTGGTCAGTTGGTGTTCAATTGGCAGACCGTGAGTATCCCAGCCGGGAACGTATGGTGCCCGGTAACCGGTCATGGACTTGTAGCGGATGATGAAGTCCTTGGAAATCTTGTTCATGGCGTGACCAATGTGAATGTTCCCGTTGGCGTATGGAGGGCCATCGTGGAGAACAAAGGTTGGTTTGCCCTCATTTAACTTTTGCCGTAATTGATAAACCTTATTTTCTTCCCAAAGCTGTTCACGTTGGGCTTCAGTAACCGGCAGCTTCCCGCGCATTGGGAACTTGGTCCGGCCGATGTTCAGTGTGTCTTTCACACGCATCGCAATTACCCCTTTCTGTTATGCAAATTGGTCGCTTTAATAAAAAAGCTCCATCCCAATTGGGACGAAGCTAAACGTGGTACCACCCAGATTCAAGGCCAAAACTGGCCTCCTCAAGTCATTGGGTAACGGTAATGAACCGAACGAGGCTACTGCTTTCACCCCATTACTCGGAGACGATCAGCCACCGCCGTCAAGTGCCAATCTTTCACCACCCATTGGCTCGCTGAACTTAACATCGCGATGGCAATTCTCCTCAACGTTTTTTATTAAAGCGCCTTGGATTCAAACGCCGGCTTACTTGTCAGCTGAACTGTCATCATCCGGGAAGACAACCACTGTCTGTCCGGAATCAGCCGTGCTGTCATCGGCTACTGGTGCCGCATTCGGGTCAACAGCCGGCTGATCAGCTGCCTCGCTGGCAACTTCCGCAGCGTCTGAACTAATTGTTGATGATTCTACACTGTCGTCGGAATGCTTGTCAAGCGATGCTCCCAAGATCTTTTGAATTTCATCATACTTGTCCGTGCTGTCGGTGGCGAGCAGCTTATCCCACTCGTCACTCTTAACAACTTCCAGCTGGGATTCCAGCATTACCTGCAGCCGTTGCCGGAAGATCCGGGTCTGCTTCTTCAGGTCGTTGGTTTCCGTGGTCAGCTTGCGGGTATCTTCCGCACTCGTCTCAATGACCTGGTTAGACTTTTCGTTGGCTTCGGAGACGATGTCAGTGGCCTGCTTTTGGGCCTCGCGGATCATGATGTCCGCCTCACGCTTAGCATTCGTCTTAACTTTATCAGCGGCTTCCTGGGCAACCAGGATTGACTTGTTCAGGGAGTCCTTCAGTTCGGTAAAGTACTTCAGCTTTTCCTCATCGGCCTTGACCGTTTCCTGAAGAGCATTGTTCTTCTCGGTCAATTCCTGGACGGTCTGTGAAACCTCTTGAATAAAGGCCTTGACCTCATCCTGATTATATCCCCGCATCTTAGTCGAGAAATCCTGATTGTTAATTTGATCAATTGTTAACCCCATTTTATTTCCTCCAAATTCAAATTATGCCCGGACAATGGACATGCTTATCCTGTCCTTCTGTTTCCTTGTCTTGCCGCCAATGGCATCGATCCGCAACCGGCCGGCATGCCGGACTGATAACAGGTCATGCTCAACAATCGGGTAGTCGGGCCGATCCATTACTTCCCAGTTGAGCCGGATGAGTCCCCGCTCGATCAGCTGTTTGGCCCGGTTACGAGAATAATTAAAGCCGGCTGCCACGACGGTATCGAGCCGACACGAGGAAACGGTCGTCGTCATCGTCTCCCACTCCTCGATCGGTGTAAGAGCCGCCGCCAGATCCGTCGGCAGCCACTTGACCTTGACCCGGCCGACATGCTGGACCTCACGCCGCAAGAACTGGGCCATCTCATTGGTCACCACGACCTGCCAGCGCTGGCCATCGGTAATGATGTCACCGAACGACTCCCGACTGAGTCCCTCACCGATCAGGGTTCCCATAATCTGCCGGTGGTGCAGCTCGGCAAACTTAGTCGGATAATCAATTGTCAGTAGCGCCAGGTCAAAGTCAGCTGCGGTGGGCTGGTAGTAGGTCGGGTAAAAGAGCAGTCGCTGCATCTCCGCAGCTGGCCAGCCGCCCGAACTTTCAACCTTGATCTCATCATTCCGGTTGGCAATGGTCTGGGCGATGTAACGCTGCCGGGGATTCAAGAAGGACGTCAGCACGGGACGGTACTGACCGGCCGCAGTCGCTACCCAGTCATTGATCTGGTCAATCAGCGGCGCCTCTTCTGGGCGAAAATGCTGTTTAATATTTTCATTATCCACGATTACAATTACCTGCTAGATCAAATGTGCCAAAAAGGTGAGCCCGTCTTGCATCAGGTACAAGACAATGATCGCAACCACCGGTGAGAAGCTGATGCCGCCCAACGGCGGAATGAAGTCAAACCAGTGCATGTAGGGCTCGACCAGGCGATTAATAATCTCGCTCAGCCGGGTCTCACGGGCCATTGGGAACCACGAAAGAAGACACCAAACCACAATCAGCAGGATGTAGGCGTTGATCAGCCAGTTCAGACACCAAATTAAATATGCAAACATGAATCTCTCCTTAATTTGGCAGGTTGCTGTTATCCATCTTCAAACCGTCGGACAGGTCGCCAGAAACCTCGTAATTTTTCGGCGTACAAAGGAAGATTTCCTTGCCGATCCGTCTGATACCGCCATCGATTGCATAAGTTGCTCCATTTAAGAAGTCAACAACCCGCTTGGCGTTTTTGTCGTCCATCTGCGTGAAATTAACGATCACTGCCTGCCCTTTGAGCAATTGTTGTGCGATCTGGCGAACATCAGCATATAAGCGCGGCTCATACAGGGCAATCTGACTGAGCTGATTTCCCCGCTTAGCCTGCTGCTTGGCTTGATCCATGGAAACAACGTTGTTGCGCCGTCCAGGCTGCTGGACAGGCATGTCATCGTAATACTCGTCTTGCGCAACGTCGTCATCACCAAACAGATTCTTAAAGATGTTTGATGCCATCCTAATTCCTCCTTTAATCCACAGAATACACTAAAACGGGTGCAATTAAATCGCCCCCGTTAAGCTTATTTACGCCGGTTCTTAAAGAAAGGTGGGGTCGACAGGTTGTCGTCGTCACTATCATCAGAACTAGCAGTATCATCATTGAAAACATTGAATTCCGGCTTAGAAACGTGTGAGAAATCGTTGTCGGCTGCTGAATTTTCTGGTTGGGCTGCCGTATTGCCTGCCGTCGGGTCGCTCCAGTTGTCAAACGGATCCTTAGCCTTGGCCGGTTCCGTCGGCTGGGTTTGGGCCGTGCTCTGTGGTGCATTGCTCTGAAGCGTGTTTACCCGCGGCTGTGGTTGAGGCTGGTTAGTGTTGGCTGACTTCTTCTTGTCAATTCCCGTGGCGATCACGGTTACCCGAACCTCATCACCCATCTTTTCGTTGAGGGACATCCCGAATGCAATGTCAACATCAGTTCCAGCAGCTTGGCGAATCACGTCAGAAGCTTCCTGGGCTTCAAACATGGACAGATCCTTGCCACCGGTGATATCCATCAGGACATGCTGAGCACCATTGATGGAGACTTCCAGCAGTGGTGAAGAGATGGCCTTCTTAGTAGCCTCAGTGGCCCGGTTTTCGCCAGTGGAGTTACCAACCCCCATCAGGGCAGCCCCTTGATTGGACATCAAAGTCTTAATGTCGGCAAAGTCAAGGTTGATGTACCCTGGTGTAACGATCAGGTCTGAGATCCCCTGAACACCCTGACGCAGAACATTGTCGGCTTCCTTGAAGGCTTCCATCATTGGGGTCTTCTTATCGATCATTTCCAGCAGACGGTTGTTGGCAACAATGATCAGCGTATCAACGTTTGACTTAAGTTCTTCGAGCCCTTCGGTGGCAAACTTTGCCCGCCGGGGACCTTCAAATGAGAATGGCCGGGTGACCACACCGACAGTCAGCGCACCGCTGTCCTTAGCAATCTTAGCGATTACTGGTGCGGCACCGGTCCCGGTTCCACCGCCCATGCCGGCAGTGATGAAGACCATGTCAGCACCTTCAAGGGCCTTTTGGATCTGTTCTTCACTTTCCTGGGCGGCCTTGTCCCCAACCTCAGGATTGGAACCAGCACCCAGTCCCTTGGTCAGCTTAGGGCCAAGCTGGATCTTAGTTGGTGCCTGGGAAGCGTTCAGGGCCTGCAGGTCAGTGTTGGCGACGATGAAGTCAACCCCTTGAACCTTTTCATTGATCATCCGGTTGACGGCGTTACCACCACCGCCACCGACACCAATTACCTTGATCTTTGCGCCAGCGAATTCATTTTCCATTGTGTTTGTTTCGTTGTCCATACAGCTGTTCCTCCGTGAAAATTAATCGAATAAGTTGTTAAACATACTCTTAAAGCGATTGCCAATCGAGTGGCTCTTATCCTTTTTTGCGCGTGCCGGTTTCTTCTCTGCCGGCTGTTGATTATTTCTCTTAGCCTGTGTAGGAGCGCTTGTCCACTGCTCTTGACGAGGCTGTACCTGACGAGTTGCTGCTTTCGTCTCATGAGGACTACTGATCAAATCCGTCTGTTGCAACGTTTGCTTAATCAAACGATCAACATCACTCAGCCGGCTCTCGTACATTGTCAATGCCAGTGCCAGCGAGTAACGCGGATAACGAACACCCATCTGGTCAGATTGGTAGACACTGACACTCTCCTTAAAGTACTGCTGGGCTACCTGGACGATCCCCGGCAGGGACGCGCCGCCGCCGACTAGGACTACACCGCCAGGCAGGTGCGGTGCATGAATGGCTTCCAAGCGCTGCCAGCTTCGTTGGAAGATCTGCCGAACCCGCGCCTCGATAATCTCAGCAAGGTACTCCTCGGCGATCTGCTGAGGGGTATTTTCACCAACAACGGGAACATCAACCTGAGCCCCCGCCTTGGTCAGCGATGCCATGGCATACCCATGATCGAGCTTCAGCTGTTCGGCATTCCGCAACGAGGTATTGAGGACCGTGGAGATGTCCTTGGTGATGTATTGACCGCCCTCAGGATCAACAAAGGTGTACTTGAGCTGGTGGTCATGGATAATACTGGTCGTTGTCTGGCCACCGCCAAGATCAATCATTACCGTTCCAAAGTCCTGTTCACCATCATTGAGAAGGGTAAAGCCGGTGGCAATCGGGGCAATCACAAAGTCGCGAATGCCATAGCCGGCCTGCTGAATAGCCTTCTTCGTATTATGAATAATAGTTTTAGGACCGGTGTACAGTGTTCCCTTCATCTCAAGGCGTACACCGACCATTCCACGGGGATCCTTGATTCCATCAAAGCCATCCACCGTGAATTCTGTTGGGATCAGGTCGAGAACTGCCATTTCTGGCGAGATGCTCTGAGTCAATGTCTCCTTGGCGACATCAATGACATCTCGATCGGTAATCTCACGCGACTGTCCCTGGGATGCAATGGTGATTGAGCCATGGACCCGTTGCATCTGCAGGTAATTTGCCGGCAGTCCCACGACAACATTCTTAATATTGATATTAGACTTTGCCTCGGCCTGCTTAATAGCTTGAGAAATTGCACGAGCGGTCTTATCAATATCAACAATCACGCCACGATTTAGACCTGCAGAAGGTACAACGCCAACGCCGATAACCTTCAGTTGCCCCTTTACATTTTCACAGACCATTGCCTTGATCGAGGTGGTTCCAATATCTAATCCAACGTAAATTTCTGAATTATTCATCTGGTCGGAACCCTCCTAAAACTATTATCCGAAATTTTTTCGTAATTTAATATTGACCTAATAAAGATTTTACCACAGTTAAACCCACGCTCAAATGGATTATCATAAGCTTTTTCAAAATTTGTCACTTATCTTTCGAGCCGTAATCATAGGAGAAGGCCCCCACCTGCAAATCAACGACACCATTTTTCTTCATGTTAGCCGCGATTCCAGGGTAATAGGCCATCTTCTCCCCTACGGTAGCCTTATTAGCTAGAACAGTGTTGCCATCACGCATGTACAAAACGATCCGGTCAGGCATCTGTTTGGTCGGCTGATAGACAACTGCCGAAATCCCCGTACGGATGGCCGGCTTCAGCTTGCCGATCTGCCGGGCCACCAGTTTAAGGTCGCTGCGATGGCCAGTAAACTGGCGGTAGTCCGTCCCGCTGTCCTTGGCAGTGGTCTCCTGCAGGTGGCCGTCAGCCAGAACGGCGTACTCGTGCTTGCCGAGCGTCGCAGTCCCGATCAGGGGATTCTCCCGTACCATGACCCGCATGCTCCGCGGACCGGTGACCTTGATCTTAGCACTGGTAATCCGCGGCTGGGCAACCCGGGCCTCTTTGCAGAGCTGCTGACGAGTGAAGTAGACGCCCCAGATGAAACGGCCTGGATAAACCCTGACCGCCCGTTCCACCTTTTCCGCCGTCAGTTCCTTATTGCCGTTAACAGTGACCGACTGCAGTTTGCTCAGTGGTGAAATAACGTATAGCATCAAAAGCAGGACGAGCCCGAAGAGCAGGACCAATTTGAATACCCGCTCCCCGTTCTTGCGATAGTGGTGGTGCCGCATCCGGGGAAGCTTTTTGCCGATTGGCCGTTTAGTCTGCTTCTGTTGGGCCTGCTGGTGGGCTTGACGGCTTCTTTCTTCCAGCTCCGCCAACCGCTTGGCGTAGCGCTGGTGTTCAGAGACATAGTGATCCCTCGTCATCTTCAGCCGTCCTCCTTACTCTTTAGTGGTGTTCATCAATTGCCGTATGCAGAACCTTGATCAGCCGATCAGCGGCGTCCGGCCGGCCCATCTTCTTGGATGCTGCCGACATCTTAGCCCGCAGGTCATCGTTTTCCATAATCCGGTCGGCCTGCAGCAGGAGTGACTTGGCATCCAGCTTATCTTCGGTAATCATAGCAGCCGCATTGTTCTTGACCAGGGCCTGGGCATTCTTTACCTGGTGGTTAGCCGTGACGTACGGACTCGGAATCAGGATAGTCGGTACCCCCAGAGCGGTCACTTCCGCAATGGTCGTGGCCCCTGCCCGGGAAACCAGAGCTGCAACCCGTGGCATCTTGGCCGGCATGTCCTTGATATATGGAACAACCTTGACGTTATCGCCGATCTTGGTGTTGGCCAGCTGGTCCTTGACGTGATCATAACGTTTCTGGCCCGTGGCAAAGATCACCTGGTAAGGCCGCTTATTAAATTCAGGAATGGCATCCACGACCGCCTGGTTGATCTTCGGCGCTCCCTGACTTCCACCAAAGATCATCAGCGTCGGCACATCGTTCTTCAACTGGTAGCTGGTCCAGGAGAAGTCGCTGTCAGCCTGGGCCGCGACTTGCTGGGCCCGCGGATTGCCCACCATCGTTACCTTATCAGCCGGGAACTGACTCCGCGCTGCTTCAAAGGCAATCGCAATCTGATCAACGTAGCGGCTGAGAAACTTGTTGGTAACCCCAACCACACTGTTCTGCTCATGAATCACCGTTGGGATGTGGTGCTTGGCAGCGGCGTACAGGACCGCCCCGCTGACGTAGCCCCCCGTTCCCAAGACCACGTCCGGCTTGAAGTCCTTAATGATCTTCTTAGCGTGATGAACAGAGTGCAGGAATAGGTAGATGGTCTTGAGGTTGTCCAGGGAAAGGGACCGCTTGAAGCCCTGCATGTGCATGGTTTCGAGCTTAATGCCCGCATCCGGGACAATCTTGTTTTCCAGACCCCGGGTAGTCCCCACGTACAGAACCTCCGTGTCGGGTTCAACCTGCTTCAAACGTTCAATCAAGGCCAGGGCTGGGTAGATGTGACCACCGGTGCCCCCGCCGGATACAAGTAACCGCATTGTTTTACTTCTCCTTTTGATTCGTTAACTTCTCAACTGCTTCGATAAACTTGTCCCCACGTACCTCAAAGCTTGGGAATTGGTCCCAGCTGGCATTGGCTGGGGACAGGAGGATCACGTCACCGGGTTCGCTGACCTTCCAGGCCTCTGGAACCGCTGTGACGGCATTTTCGCTCTCCAGGATGGTTGGGATCCCGGCCTGGACAGCGGCGTCCTTCATCTTGTCCTTGCATTGACCAAAGACGATGATGGCCTTGACATGCTTCTTGAAGTATGGCACCAGCCGCTCAAAGGTGTAGCCCCGGTCCAGGCCCCCGGCGAGGAGGATCACTGGCTGGTCAAAGCCTTGCAGAGCAACCTCAGTGGCCTCAATATCGGTTGACTTGGAGTCGTTGTAGAAGCGCCGGCCATCGTAGTCCATGACGTATTGGAGACGGTGGCGAACCCCGCCAAAGGTTGTCAGGACACTGATAATATCCTCGTTGGAAACGCCGCTCAATTTAGCCGCCGCAATGGCAGCCAGGGCGTTTTCAACGTTTTGCGGGCCGATCAGCCGGATATCTTCGGCCTTCATGATCTTTTCACCCCGCCAGCAAATCATGCCGTCTTCCTCGTAGGCCCCTTCGTGACTCTTGTTGAGCCGGGAGAATGGAACAATGGTGGCTTGGGAACGCTGGGCAATCTCTTGCCATTCATCACGATCCCAGTTCATGATCAGGAAATCATCCTTGGTCTGGTTGCGGGTAATGTTGAGCTTAGCGTTGATGTAGTTTTCCCGCGTCTTGTGGTAATCCAGGTGGTTAGAGAAGATGTTCGTAATGATGGCGATGTGGGGGTGAATCGTCGGGCAGCCGAGCAGCTGGAAGCTGGACAGTTCAGTGACCAGGGTGTCATCAGGCCCCAGGTCTTCGGCCACCTTGCTGAAGGAAACCCCGATGTTCCCCGCGTACTTGACGTTGTGAGTGGAACTCTTGGCGAGCATCAGCTGGGTCAGGGTCGTCGTCGTGGTCTTCCCGTTACTCCCGGTGACACTGACCAGGTGGCCTTCGAAGATTTCCCAGCCGAGTTCGGCTTCAGTGATAATCGGAGTCTTCTTGGCCACAAACTTGGCAACCAGCGGGTTATCGTAAGGAATCCCCGGGTTCTTGACAACCACGTCGAAACCTTCATCGGCCAGGCTCAGCGGGTTGGAACCGGTGATCACCCTAATGCCGTCCTTTTCCAAGTCTTCAACAACCTGCGGATCCTTCGGCGTCTTCATATCATTGGCCGTCACTTTTGCCCCCAGCTTAACCAGGAGGTGGGCAGCGTTGAGGCCGCTGATTCCGAAACCAATTACGAGAACCTTTTTGCCTTGATACTTACTAATCTTCTTCATTGGATGTTTCCCTCTCTCAATCTGAAATTATCCTGCAATCAAAATCCAACTAACGGCGATAATGGCACCGATCAGACCGACAATCCAGAAGACAATATCGATCTTCCATTCACTCCAGCCGCTCAGTTCAAAGTGGTGGTGAATCGGCGTCATCTTGAAGATCCGCTTCCCCGTCAGCTTAAATGAAGCCACCTGCATCATGACACTGGCCGTCTCGCAGACGTACACAATCCCGATGATCAAAAGCGACCATTCATGGTGAAGCAGCAGAGAAACTGCCGCCAGCGAAGCCCCGATGGCCAGGGATCCCATGTCACCCATGAAGATCTTAGCGGGCTTGTGATTGTACGGGAAGAAACCAATCATGGTCCCGATCATGGCCAGGCAGAACAGGGCAATTTCCGGATAGCCGGGCTGGTTTAAGTTGACCAAGGCGATGATCAGGTAGGCGATAAACGAAATGATTGACAAACCGCTGACCAGGCCATCGAGGCCATCGGTCAGGTTAACGGCATTGGAGAAGCCGACGATCCAGAAGATGATGAACAGGCCGTACCACCAGCCGACAGAGGTGGTGCCGAAGCCCATCTGGAAGCCTTCGTGCTGGTAGATGACCGTGAAGATCATCGCTGCCACCACCTGGCAGAGGGCCTTTTGCCAAGCCTTGAACCCTTCGTTCTGGTGATGGAAGATCTTAATGCTGTCGTCCCACATCCCGATCAGGCCGTAGACGACCAAGATAAAGAGCAAAGCCCACAGGGTATTGGAGATCAATCCCCGCCAAGCGGCCACCCAGAGAATGGTGATTACCGCTGAAACGATGAACAGCAGGCCCCCCATTGTCGGGGTCCCAGCCTTCTTAGCATGCCAGGTTGGTCCTTCTTTACGGATCTGCTGGCCTTCCTTCTTAGAGCGGAAATAGCGAATCAACGATGGCATCAGTAGAAAGGTAATCAGGAACGCACTGATTACCGTCAGAATAGCTGTCAAAAAGTTCATAGTGTCCTCCAATTAATCTTTAGATTTATATTTAACAACCAGTGTTTGGTTCTTGGTGATCGTCGTGTTGGCCTTGATACTCTGCGAGTCAACGTAGCCGTCTCCCTGCTCACTGAGCTGCAGGTGCAGGAACTGGGCTAATTCATTGACGTCGGCAGAACTCCAACCGGTCAGGTCCGGCATCTGAACACGGCCACCAGTATACAGAATGACCCGCTGGTTGGCCAGTACCTGCTGGCCCGCCGGAATTGACTGCTGCTTGACCTTCTTACCGCTGCCGACCACAACGGCCTGTAGGTGACGGCTGCCCAGTGCATTGCCGGCCGCCTGACTAGTTTGGCCAGTCAGTGCCGGAACCTTAACCATGCTATGGGTTGCCTTCTTCGTCGCACTCTGACGATTAAGCAACATCTTCATTGTCGGGTTGAAGACCTCCGCAATCTGGTCAGACGGTTGCGGATTAACGTTTTGCGGCTGCCGCATGGTAATGTAGATGATGTACTGCGGATTCTTGGCCGGCGCCATCCCCACCACGGAATACAGGTAGTTAGTATCGCCGTTGCTGTAACCATTGGCACCGCCGATCTGGGCGGTCCCGGTCTTGGCAGCAATGCGGTGCCCCTTGATCTGGTAGGACTTACCGAGCCCTTTTTGGTCGTAGACAACCCCCTGCATCAGGCCCAGGACCTTGTGCGCGGTCTTGGCCTTAATCGGGTGACCCACGACCTGAGGCTTGTACTGCTTGACCACTTTGCCATCACTGTTAGTAATCTTAGAGACAAAGTAAGGGTGCATCATCTTACCATGATTGGCAACCGCCGTGAAGGCCTGCATCATCTGCATCACGTTCACCGTGATCCCCTGCCCAAAGGCCGTATTAGCCTGCTCAAGGATTCCCTTAAACTGGGTAAAGCCAGTTACCCCGTTCCCCATCCCAGGTACGTTGACCCGCTTCAGCAGCCCAAAGCGTTTGATGTACTTGTACCAGGTATCGGCACCCATGTTCTGTTCCAGGTGGGCAAAACCGACGTTACTCGATAGGTCAAAGGCATCTTTATAGGTAATGACTCCCCAGCCGCCAGCTGACCAGTCGGTAATCTTGCCGCCGCCCATCGACCAGGTACCAGAGTTAAAGGTCCCGTTCGGGTCGAAATGGCCAGAATCGATGGCCGCACTCAGGGCGAGAACCTTCATCGTCGAACCAGGTTCATAGGCATCCTGGACCAGCATGTTCCGCCAAACCGGGTTCTTCTTGGAACGCAGGGTTGACCGTTGCGTTGCCGCAATGATCTTCCCGGTCTTGGCCTCCATCACAACGGCCGTCATCGAATTAGCCCGGGAGTGTTCATAGACCTTGCTGACTTTGTTTTCCAGGAGGTGCTGTGTCTGCGGATCCAGGGTGGTCTGAATATCATCCCCATTCACCGCCTTCTTGGTCGTCGTCTTGGAGTTGGCCAATTGATATCCATAAACGTCCTGCTTGTCCTGACGAATCCCGTTGACCCCGGTCAGCTGCTTATTGAAGTAGCTCTCCAGACCGAGCTGACCGACCAGGGTTGTTCCCCCCGGTGCCTTGGGATCGGTCTTCGGATTGGCAATCCCAATCAATTGGGAGGCAAATTCGCCCTCCGGATACTGCCGCGCCGGCGTAGCGATAAAGTTAATTCCCGGCAGGTGCTGACTCTTAATCTTCTGCATCGTTGCAACGGAAAGGCCGCTCCCGGCTGTCCCGAACTCGACCTGGTAGGTCTGGCGGTTCGTGGTCAGGATCTTCTTGATCTTGGCCGGCGACAGGTTAATGTAGCGTGACAGCACTTTCGCCGTCTTTTCCTTATTGGTAACGTAGAGCGGCTTCCCGCTATTGGACCGCTGGTTATGATCCACAATTGCATAGAGGGTATACTTGCTGGTATCACTAGCCAGCGGATTATTCTGCGCATCATAGATGGTTCCGCGCCGCGCCTGAATCACCTGGCGCTGAGTATAAATCTGCTCGGCCTTTGATTGCAGGTTGACGTGTTGAACATCCTTATTAATTGCAATATACGCAAAACGAACGATAAACAAAGCAAATAATGCAACCGTGATCACAAACAGCCATTTACCAAATGTTCCGCGGTTTTCATTGTTCGACTTGTCTTTCGTTCGTCGTGGCATCTTATCCATTATTTATTAATGTTCCTTACATTCGAGATTTTATCAGACAAGCCATACTTATGGGCCGCCGCCTTAAGGTTGGACTGGCTTGTCAGTTCGGCAATTTCTTGATGAGTGCTTGTATTAGCATTTTTTACCCGTGTAATCTGATTCTGCAGATCCTGCAGGCGGTGCTGACGGCTATTCATCGTCACTTTCGTTGATAATAAGGTAATAATCAAAAAAAGGGTCACAATACTGCCGACAATCATTAACGAGCGTTCAAATGGTGACCACGCCACCTTAGACACACTGACAGGCCGCGGTTGTTGGACCGGTTGCGGTGCTTCTTGCTCATTTGATAATTCTCGTGCAGTATTTGAAACCACTTTAATCACTCTTTCCTTTATTTGATTTTTTCAATAATCCGCAATTTTGCGCTGTGTGCTCGATGATTGTTGGCTAATTCGTGAGCACTAGGAAGAATTGGCTTCTTGTTTACTAACTTGAAATGCGGCTCCATGCCGGCTGGAATCACGGGCAGGCCCTGTGGCAGGTCGGCACTCAATGATGTCTTTTCACGAAACATCGTCTTTACCAGACGGTCTTCTAAGGACTGGAAGGTAATCACGCTGATCCGGCCGTGAACATTCAGGAGGTCAAGGGCCTGTTCGAGCGACTCCTCCAGGGCTCCCAGCTCATCATTGACGGCGATCCGAATAGCCTGAAAGCTTTTCTTCGCCGGGTGACCGCCATGCCGCCGGGCCGCTGCCGGAATAGCCTCCTTGATAACATCCACCAGTTCAAAGGTGGTGCGAATCGGCTGATGCTGGCGGCGTTGCTCAATCTTGCGGGCGATCTGCTTGGCAAAGCGTTCCTCGCCATAGCGGTAGAGGATCTTAACCAGACGCTCGTACGGCCATTCATTGACCACTTCCATTGCCGATAACGACTGTTCCTGGTTCATCCGCATGTCTAGCAGAGCATCGTGCTGATAACTGAACCCGCGGGCCCCGTCGTCGAATTGGGGCGATGAAACCCCCAGGTCATACACAATCCCATCAATGGCATTTACCCCTCGTTCGTTCAAGGCCGCCTTAAGATGGCGGAAATTGTCCTCCACCAGAGTCAGCCTACCCGCTGCAAGTGCCGAAGCCAGGTGTTGTTTGTTATAGTCAATGGCCGTCTTATCCTGGTCAAACGAATAAAGGTGGCCGATGGTCAATTGTTTGAGGATTTCACCAGAATGACCACCACCACCAAGGGTTGCATCAACATAAGTACCAGCTGGCTGCAGATTTAATCCTGCTACGGCCTCATGTAATAAAACCGTTACGTGCTTAAATTCTGCCATCAACTTGCACTCCTTTTAAAAATCAATATTCAGGTCCTCAGCAATCTCATCGAAGTTATCCGCGGTATCGGCATTGTAGGCGTCCCACCGGTCGCTGTCCCAAATCTCTAAACGATTGGAAACTCCCACCACCATGCACTTCTTGCTCAAATCAGCGTACTTAACAAGCGGGTCCGGAATGTTGATCCGACCCTGCTTGTCAAGCGTGCAGACCGTGGCGGCAGAGTAGAGAAAGCGGACGAATGCCCGCGCATCACGCTTGGTCAACGGCAAGGCCTTCAGTTTTTGCTCTAAAAGCTGCCATTCACTCATCGGATAGCCGAAAAGGCACCCATCCAGACCCCTGGTAACCACAAATTGGCTACCCAACTGGTCACGAAACTTTGCCGGGATGATCAGCCGTTGTTTGGTGTCAAGCGTATGCTGATATTCACCCATCAACAAGCCAGTCATCCCCTCTAACCACTTTATAGGATAAGTCTACCACAATCCCCCACTTCTCACCACGATATTTCCAAATTTTATTATAATAAAAAGCGGCGGAATCTGTTCAATTTCCGTCGCTTTATTTAATGAATATTAATTATTATTTTATCAAACTAATGGCAGGTTCCCGCTGAATAGCGAGGCAATGAACACAATTCCCGCATAAAGCAGCGACCAGTTCCAAAATACTGGCCAATACCGCCGATAGATGAACTCATGGTTGTGAATCAATTGAATGAAGATCAGGCCCAGGGCCAGCACCATCCACAGGGCAATCGGGTAGGCCGCCCAGTACATCCCCAGATTGATAAAACTCATTATCCAGAAGACGAACACCCAAATATAGCGACAGACCCGCCGCACCCGCGCTCCGGGGTTAATCCGCCGTACTAGACGAGTCAAAGCCCACAGCAGCAAAACAATCACCAGCTGCATTATGATACGATGATAGTCGACCAACACTTTTCTAGCCACCTTAAAATTAATTGTTCTTAGTCTACCATAAATTTAGTATTCTGTTTGAAAGCTGGTAGTAAAATGCGGTACACTACTAGGAGTTAAATCGTGAAAGGCGGTTAGAGGTTATGCAACGGAAAAAGAAAACACGTTTTCAAAAGATCACCATGGTCGCCATCTGGTTAATGCTGATTGCGATGCTGGGATCACTGATCTTCAGTGCGGTCGCCGCATTGAACCTTATTTAATAGTAAAGAAGCGGTAGCGTACTTAACTGCGCTACCGCTTCTTTTTATTTACTTTGGCTGATCGGGCTTTTTATAGACCTCACGCGGCTTCGAACCATTAGCTGGGCTAATGTAGCCCCGCTGCGCCATGTCGTCAATGATCCGGGCCGCCCGATTGTAACCAATCCGGAAACGGCGCTGGATCAGGGAGGTCGAGGCCCGCTGTTCCTGAACCACGAAGTCTAAGGCCTCCTTGAAGAGGGGATCCTCATCCTCCTTCACGGCTTCTTCAGCCATCTCCTGGTCGCTGACCACCATCTGCTTGTCGTACTCAGCTGGCTGCTCCTGCTTGATGAAGTCGATCACGGCCTCCACGTCCTGGTCGGAAATGAACGCCCCTTGAACCCGGACCGGCTTGTTTTGGTCGATCGGTTCAAAGAGCATGTCACCACGGCCGAGCAACTTTTCTGCCCCGTTAGAATCCAGAATGGTCCGGGAATCAACCCCGCTGGAGACCGCAAAGGCAATCCGCGATGGGACATTGGCCTTGATCAAGCCGGTGATGACATCCACGGACGGGCGCTGGGTTGCCAGAATCATATGAATGCCGGCGGCCCGCCCCATCTGGGCAATCCGAACGATGGCGTCTTCGACATCATTAGAAACCGTCATCATCAGGTCCGCCAGCTCATCGACCACGACCAGGACCAGCGGCAATGATGGCTGCTGATCATCGGGATGGGCATTATTCTGCTGCTGAACCAGGTGGTTGTAGCCCTTGAGGTTGCGGACCCCAAACTTGGCGAACAGCTCATAGCGGCGTTCCATCTCTGAAACGACCTTGCCCAGCGCCCGGGCCGCCTTCTTCGGCTCTGATACTACCGGGCTGAGGAGGTGGGGAATGTCATTGTAGATACTCAGCTCGACCTTCTTCGGATCGATTAAGAGCATCTTAACCTGGTGCGGCTTGGCCTTAAACAGGATACTGGTCAGGATGACGTTGATGGCCACCGACTTCCCGCTCCCGGTTGCCCCGGCAATCAGGAGGTGCGGCATCTTGGTCAGGTCGGCCATCTCGACGTCTCCGGTGACGGTCCGGCCGAGGGGAACATCCATCGGGTTATCATCCTGCGGGGCCGCCTCAAACATGTCGCGGAAGCCCACGGTCGCTACCTGCTGGTTCGGCACTTCGATCCCAATCAGAGACTTGCCGGGGATCGGCGCCTCAATCCGAATATCCTTGGCGGCCAGGGCCAGGGCCAGGTCATCGGCCAAGTGGGTGATCCGGCTGACCTTAACCCCAACGGCCGGCCGCAGTTCGTATTTAGTGACGGATGGTCCCAGGCTGACGTTCTCAACCGTCGCGTCGACGTTGAAGGACTTCAGGGTTTCCTGGAGGATCTTGGTGTTCTTCTTGATGTTCTTCAGGTCTGCCTGCTGGTCCGTTGACTTGACCTTGCTCAACAGGTTCAGCGGCGGCAACTGGTAGTCCTTATCTGCCTGGGCCGATGCTCCCGCCAGGGCAAGTTCCGGCTGTTCGTCGTTCGTACTCTCTGCGGCGTCGTTCTCCTGATGGTCGCTGGCCACCGTAATCTTAGGCTCGCTCACCGGCGTCGTCGGCTTAGGAGCTGGTTGCGCCTGCTTGACGGGCGGCGTGGTTGGCTGTTCATCAGGTTCATCATCGTCGTCACCCTTGAAGAAGTCCTGAACTTTCCGGCCAATTGATGGTCCGGATGCTGGCGTGGCCGGAGCCGTCACCCCGGGCTGCTTCACCTTGGCTGATAGCTGCTGGCCGCCGGCATGCAGGGCCGCCAATATTCGTTGTACTAAATGGCCGCAGAGCCGCAGAAAATCCCGCCATGGCAGGGCAAAGAAGATTACCACCCCGCTGATCATCAGCAGCCAGGCAAAGATGGCGGTGCCGACCCGGTCGACCAAGACGTCACAGGCCGCATAGAGGTAGGCGCCCAGCATTCCCCCACCGATCGGCAGGGTGCTGTCGCCGTTGAGCAGGGCCTTGCTCAGGTTGCTCCAGGTAACCGCCGGGATCTTAGCATGGACGTTTAACTGGTTCATCATTAAGACGTGCAGCCAGATCAATAGTCCCAGGTAGCAGATTATGGCCCCAGCAATTCGCCGGGGACTGAAATGCAGCCAACGGGCATAGAGGGCAAAGCCAAACCCATAGAGCAGGACAATCAGCATCAGAACCGGGTAGCTCGCCCCAACCAGGAGCTTAAAGGCCCCCTGAATGACGGCTCCTAAGACACCAAGGTTGAACAGCCCCACCAGCATCAATAGGACCACGATTATCCCCACTAAGTTGTTGATGAGCCGGTGCTGTTTGGCCGCGGAACCGCGTCGTGAGCGGCGCCGTTTTGTTGTTTTCTTTCGCTGTGCCATACGCCCTCCTCAAACTATTTCAACTTGTCAAAGTGATAGGTGTGTACCCGCGCCAGGCCCGGGAAACTCTGCTGACGCAGGGCCTCATAGATGACAATGGCAGCACTGTTGGAGAGGTTGAGGGCCCGGATGTTGTTGTCGTTTTGCGGGATCCGGATAGCATTCTCCGGATAGCGCCGCATGAATTGCTCGGGCAAGCCAGTCGTCTCCTTGCCGAATAGGAAGTAATGGTCCCCCTTACTGGTGTAATCCACATCGGTGTAGTCGCGGCTGGCAAACTTAGAAACCAGGTACAGCTTGCTGATGTCAGGCACGCTTTCCACAAACTGCTGGAGGTCATCATGGTAGGTGATCTTGACCTTGTCCCAGTAGTCCAGGCCGGCCCGCTTCATATGCTTGTCATCGGTCGAGAAGCCCAGCGGTTTGATCAGGTGCAGTTCCGTGTTGGTTCCCGCGCAGGTCCGGGCAATGTTACCCGTGTTGGCAGGAAACAGCGGTTCAAACAATACAATATGGTTGGTCATAACTAAAAACTCCTCAGAAAAATAAAAAAAGCAGGGTCTCGGTGTGGGCACGGCGAAACGCTGCTTTAATGAAGTACTCTTTAGCAGTTACCAACGAATCTGTTCGATGTCAACTGCTAAACGATTTCTCATATGATACTTTAGCACTATTTTGTCGTTTATGCAAACATTTTATTAAGATTTTCTAGTAATTAATAAACTGACGTCAACCGTCACTTGGTGGAACGCCGCAAGCTCCGCCGGGGTCAGCTGCTTGGCACCCCGGCCCCAGTGCAATGGTGTCATCTCAACCAGGGCCGCTTGCAACCCGTCCGGGATCGAAAACTGGTAGCGAACCCGCTGCGTCTGGCAATTCGGGTAATGCTTGGCAAACAACTCCTTAACCCGGGAATTATCATAACTGGCATGTTGGTCTTCATCGTCGTACAACAGCTGACGCAGCTCCCCTAGGTAGTCGGCATTGGGAATCACCTTGACCAGTGTCCCACCCGGAGCCAGCACCCGGTTGAATTCCGCGTAGTCCGACGGCGAGAATAGCTCGACGATGGCGTCAAACGAGTGATCGTTAAACGGCAGCTGCCGCAGGTCCGCCACACAGAAGAAGGCCTCCATTGCCAGTTGCGTCGCCAGCGTCACCCCCGCCTTGGAGATATCAAAACCCACCAGGCAGTCGTCCAGGCCCGGTCGCAATGATGCCAGCTGGTAAAGCGGCGTTCCCTCACCCGTCCCCACGTCCAGAATCTTCAGCGGCCGGTTCGGCAAAGCCTTCGCAATCGCTTGGATGATCGGTTGAAACAGACCGGCCGTCAGGAGCTGGCGCCGGGCCAGGAACATCTCCCGACCGTATTCCGTGTCGGCCGCCCCATTCAGGAAGTGCAGGTAGCCGTGCTTGTTGAAATCGATCCGGTGACCCTGCCGGCAGATGATGCTGTTCCCCTGCAGTTCAGTAAATGGTTCATGGCAGGTCGGGCACCGAAAGAGGTCCAGGTGTCGACTGACAAACTGCCGCTGTTTTTCTATCTTCTTCACATCGATCCGTCCTTTTTAATTTTTCTTAACATTAATAGTTTACCATAGTCATAATTTTGCTATTATATAAGTAAGCATTTTCAAAGGAGGCTCTTACAGTGGAAGAGAATTTTTTAATTGGAACTTATACTAAGAAGGACAGTAAGGGAATCTATGCCGTCACCTTAGACGATGATGCCGGCAAGCTCTCCAACGTCCGGCTGGCCATCCCATCACAGAAGCCGGCCTACCTGCAAGTTGGCAGCAACGACCGGGTTTACGCTATCAAGCAGATCGATGACCAGGGTGGGGTTGCATCCTACTCCCTTAAGGACGACAACGCCAAGATGCTCAGCAAGATCCTGGCCGCTGGTGCCCCACCGGCATACGTTGGTCTCGACCGTGAACGCCACCTGCTCTACAGTGCCAACTACCACACGGCCAAGGTGGACGTCTTCCGGATCAACGAAGACGGCACCCTGACGCAGACCGATTCCGTTACCCACCAAGGGGCTACCGGTCCCCGGCCAGAACAGGAAGCACCACACGTTCACTTTGCTGACCTGACCCCTGACAAGCGGCTGGTTGTTTGTGATCTCGGAATGGACCTGATCGTGGTCTACGACGTTTCTGCTGATGGCAAGCTGACGGCTGTTTCCCGTTACAAGTGTGAAGACGGCTTTGGCACTCGACACATCGCCTTCCACCCGAATGGCAAGTACGCTTACGTGCTCGGTGAACTGAGCAGCAAGCTGGAAGTCCTGAAGTACAACGCCAACGACGCCAGCTTCAACCACGTCCAGACAATCAAGACCATCCCGGATGACTGGACGGCTCACAACGGGGCTGCTGCCATTCGCTTCTCCAGCGATGGTAAGTTCATCTACACTTCTAACCGGGGTGAGAACACGATCGCAGTCTTCGCTGTTCAACCAGACTTCACCGTCAAGCACATTCAGTCCATCTCCACTGAGGGTGACTTTCCACGGGACTTCAACCTCAGTAAGGAAGAGTCCTACCTGTTGGCCTCCAACCAGAATTCTGACAACCTGACCCTCTACAAGCGCGATGCTAACACTGGTAAGCTGGAACTTCTCCAAAAGGATGTTGCCTGCCCAGAACCAGTCTGCGTTATGAAGTGGAAGTAATTTAGAAATTATCTGACGTTCTCTCAAACATCATTACACCCATTATGGTGATGGGCAAACTAAAAGGTCGATGGCAAATGCCACCGACCTTTTTCTATCTATTGTTCTCTCAAGTTAAGTGCCGTAATAGCCGCTCTTATATCTTCCGGCAAAGGCGCCGTCACGGTGATGTAGTCCTGCATAAACGGACTGTAGAACTGCAGCCAGTAGCAATGAAGGGCCTGGCGGGCAATCAGTGCTGAGGGCTGATTATACATTTCATCCCCAAACAGGGGGTGGCCCAGGTAGGTAAAGTGCACTCGGATCTGGTGGGTCCGTCCCGTATGCAGACGGATCTTCACCAGGCTTCCCTGCTCATTGGTGTCCTGGGTCCAATACTCAGTCACCGAGGGCTTGCCGGCCCGGCCAACCATCCGCTGAACGAACGATTCCGGATCCCGCATAATTGACGCATCGATGTAGCCGTGCTGGGCTGCAAGCCGTCCTTGCACCAAGGCTAGGTAGTTCTTCTTAACCAGGTGGCGTTTCAATTGCCGGTCCAGGACGGCGTGGGCAAAGCGGTGCTTGGGGAAGATTACCAGGCCGCTGGTATCCTTATCCAGCCGAGTCGCCACATGGATCACCTGGTTCTCGTACCCCTGCTGTTGGTAGTAGTACTTAACCCGGTTGACCAGGCTATCGGGTACCGCCACATGGTGGGCCGGCACAGTGGCTACCCCCGCCGGTTTGTTTAAAACCAGGAAGTCACGGTCCTCATAGACGATCTGGATGGGTGCCGGGTAGGCTTCCACATGTTCGTTCCCGGTTTCGGCTGGCAGCACCAGGGTGAAGGTATCACCGGGGTGGACCATATCAACTGCCCACTTTTCCTCACCGTTGATCAGCATTTTACCGCCGTGGTAGATCGCTACCTTCAGCAGGGAGCTGGTTACCCCTTCCATCCTGAGAGCCGAGCGCAGGCGCCGGGGCACCTGGTGCTGGTATTTCCACGTAAACTCCATTACCGGGTCCCACCGATGAAGGAATCCTTGACCCGGTTCCAGAAATTATTGTGCCGGTAACGGGCGAAGTTGATCTTCTTATCCGAAACCTGGTAGGCCAGCTCCATCAGATAGCGCTGGCCCTTCTTGTTCTTCAGCATAACCTGGTCACGATCGCAGGTCATCACGTGCCCGTTAACGTCCCGCAGGCGCAGCATCAGCTTGGTATCAGCACCGAAGATGATTGGAGAACCCAGGGTCCGGAAAACCCGGTTGTTGAGCGAGGCCATTTCGGCCAGCTGAAAGCCGACACTGTGCGGGTCCATGATTGCACCGCCAACTGACTTGTTGTAGGCCGTCGAGCCGGTCGGCGTTGAGATGCATAGACCATCGCCTCGGAAGTTTTCGAACAGCTGGTTATTGATGTAGACATCACACACCATCGTCTTGGTGATGTTGCGGATCGTCGACTCGTTCAGGGCCACGAAACTGTCGACCACCCCATCTGAGTAGACGGCCTTCATGTCAAGCAGGGGGTAGGAAACCGACTGCCCGCTGTCCTTGACCAGGCTGTCGACCAGGTCATCGATTTCAAAGTTCCGCCAGTCGGTGTAGAAACCGAGATGACCGGTATGGATCCCTACGAAGCGGACCCGATCCAACTGCTTTTGGTAGTGATGAAAGGCCGACAGGAGGGTTCCGTCGCCGCCAATGGTGACAACAACCTCAGGCTTCTCCTGATCATACACCAGCCCGGCCTTATCCATCTCGGCCCGCAGGAGCTTGGTAACCCGCTGGGATTCAGCCGTTTCGTTATTATAAATCGCTACTCTCATTGTTTGTGCTATCCTCCTTGTCCTGTCTATCATCTTTCTTCAGCGGCTGCGCGGTCCGCTGGGAGAAGAGGGTCTGTGCCTCTTTGATTTCTTCACGAATCTCTGACATTTCGTTGTCCAGCCGGAAAGCTGCCTCGGCCGCCCGCTGCAACCGGGCAGACAGCTCTTCTGGAAAAACTCCTTGGTACTTGTAATTCAGGGAGTGTTCGATCGTGGCCCAGAAATTCATGGCCAGGGTCCGCACCTGAATCTCGGCCAGGATCTTCTTTTCCCCAGTCACGAGTTGAACCGGGTATTCGATGACGATGTGGTAGGACCGGTAACCGCTGGGCTTAACGTTGGTTACATAGTCCCGTTCCTCCAGGATGGTCATATCGCTGCGCTGCCGCAACAGGTCAACCACCACGTAAATATCCTCGACGAACTGGCACATGATCCGCAGACCGGCGATGTCCTGCATATCCTGCTCCAGCCGGTCCTCTTGGACATGCCGGCGAACCATCTTTTCCTTGATGCTATCGACGGGCTTGACCCGCCCGGTGACGAATTCGATTGGCGAATGTTCACCCTGTTCCTGATACTGCTTGCGCATCCCCCGCAGTTTTACCTTTAATTCATTGACGGCCTGTTGATATGGCAATAGGAAGTGCTGCCAATTTTCAATCATTATCAAAGCCTCCTGTTAAATCTGAATATTATTTTAGCATACTTTAATGGCCTGGTGGGTCCAATGCAGTTTACTTTACAAGCGGCCCTTTTTTTGCCACAATTGAAAATGTTTACAAAAGAAATTAAAGTTACTATCAATTGGAGGAGCAGTCGATGCTTGAGATTCATTTGTTTGTCAACCCCTTGGGGATGCGTTGTTTCCGCTGTGAAAATGACGTTTTACGGGTAGATCATGAATTGAATACCAAAATTAATTACCAGTTTGTCCCGCTGTTCAACATGCAGACGATCACGGATACAATGCGGCTGTACGGCCTCAGCAGTTGTGATCTGAAGGTTCGCCAGCACGTTGCCGACACCATCTTCCAGGTGATCTTGGATTACAAGGCCGCCCTCTTCCAGGGACGCAAGCGGGGCCGGTGTTACTTGCTGCGGCTCCAAGACGCGATGGTCAGGGGCCAAGCCGATTACTCCCAGCAGCTCGTTGAACAAGTTGCCCAGCAGGCGAAGCTCGACCTGGAGATGTTCATGGAGGACCGCCGTTCCAAGCTCGCCCACCAGGCCTTTCAGGAGGACCAGCAGATGGCCGCCGAGTTGGGCGTTACCCAGACAGCGACCGCGGTGGTTTTCGATACCGACCAGACAGACTACGGGTACCTGATTGCGGATTTTGACTACGAAACCCTCATCCAGGCCTTCCGGGAAAACAAGCTCGACCACCAGCAGAGTGCGGCCCAGTTTGCGGCTCAATTCCACCGACCGTCTTTGAAAATCATTCAAAAATGAATAAAAAGTGACCAGGATTTTCCTGGTCACTTTTTTAATTTCTTAATATTGGAGCTTCGCCTTGCCAAACGCAATCTTGACGAGCTTGCCAAGCAGGGCCGTGGCCTCCTTCATCGCAATCTCCGCCATCTGGTTATTGGCCTGGGTCAATTGCACTTTCGGATCATCCCCACTCACTTGGTGGTCGGTGGTGCGTTGCAGCTGCCGCGTGGCTGCAACCACTTTTTGCTCATACGCTTCAACCAGCGGCCGGGCCTGTGCATAATGCTGATCACCGATTGCAGCGATGGTATGCGTCAGCCAGTACATGTTGCCAGAAGCGTAATCAGCCGGGGTGTCACGGTAGCTGGCCGGGGTATCGTTGACATTCGCATAAAACGGCACCACCGTGTTGAAGGCGTTGGGGCCAAATGCCAGCCAGTGAACACCGGCAATCGTAGCAGGAACGTTGTTACGGATCTGCAAGATGTGCAACTCCAGGTTCCGGTTGAGGGCAATTGAACGATAAGGAACACTGTCATGCTCGTAAGGATCAAACGGCGTGTTCTGGTAGTGCGAGCTCATCACCTGCTTGATCTCTTCGATCGCCAGTTTGTGCCGCGGGTGGCAGATGAACGGCAGGTCCTGGTCGGTCGGCTGGCCTGCCGGTGCATCACTGAGCTGCTGTTGAACGTACCAGGCCCGTGGATTATTGTAACGGGTGTCGGTAATCGTCTGGCTGCCAAAGATCTGCCGAAGGTTGTAGTGCCCATCGAAGGACGGGTTGAGCTGTTTTTGATCAATCAGTTCCTTCAGGTCGGCTGAACAGGCAGTATCGGCGGCCGCAAAGTCAAAGTCGGCAATGTTCAGCCGGTTCGGCGCAATCACGAAGGCATCATCCGGAATCCGCACCGCGGCCCAGTGGTGGCCGCCGATCGTTTCCAGGTACCAGACCTCATTATGGTCGCCAAACGAGATCGCATTGGACTCATAGGTACCATACTTTTCAAGCAGCTGGCCCAGCCGTTCAACCCCTTCCCGTGCGGTTTTAATGTATGGCAGAACCAGGGTTACGAAATCCTCTTCACCAATTCCGTCAGTAGAATTGAAGGGATCAATTCCCAAGATCCGCGAGTTGGTCGTAATTGTCTCGGTTCCGGTCATCGCTACATTATGCTCGTTGATCCCCCCGGCCGCAAAGACCCCCGCAGAGCTGTCCGCATCCGGGGTGGACGTATAGCCAACCGGGTCATCGGGCAGGTCGATCTTAAAGGCCGTTGTCTTGCTCTCGTAATGACGCGGCTGATCGGCCGCCTTGACGTAAACAAAACGCTGCGGATCAAAGGCGTTGCCGTAGTCCTCCTCACGACAGACGATTGTTGAACCGTCAAGCGTGGCCTTCTTCCCCACCAAGAGTGTCGTACAAGTATGCTTTTCCACTATTTTCATCCCCCTTTTCTTCTATTTTAATGCAATCGCTTACGAAAGCCCACCCCGATTAAGCAGGTTTAGCTTTTCCTGAACATTAGCAAACCACTGCGGATACTTGAAAAGGAGGTAGCCGCCGGGACAGGCAAGCAGGACCCGCCAGCTTAACAGGTCGGCAGTAAAGGCGGCGATCAAACGGCAGTGCATGCCGCTGGCATCAAGACAGCCATAGCCCAGCCAGTGAGCACCGGTAATTCCGCCTACCCAGGCTTGCCAATCTTCATCGGACCAGTAGTGAAAAAGCGGCTGGTTCATGAGGACCTTAACCACTTGAATTCGCCACAGGATTACTGGTTCATCGAGGGTCGGCCAGCTGGGCACGATGTCGTGACAAACCAGGGGACAGGCGGCAAGCGGACAATGCTTCGGCAGGTCGGCAACCAACTGCAGAATAGCTGTCGGATGTTGTCCCCGACCATACTGAAGCGCATTGAGCCGCTGCATTTGGTACCTGGCAATTGCCCTAGGTCCCAATATCGAATGGCGGATAAAGGAACAGCAGGCCAAGTCGCGTTTCACCAGCAACCGGCCTGCTCGTGTATCCCAAAAGAATAATGCGGGCGCACCGCCAACTTCCTGAGTGAACTGGGCCACCTTAGCCGCCTGCAGATGGCGCTTCTGGTAAGGTGCACCAAGCAGCCAGTGATAATGAATGCCGCAGCGGCGGTAACCCGCATTACGCTCCAACAGGCGTTGCAGGCTCAGGGGACTGCATTGAAATTCGATCGCCACCCGTCTGTTCCCGTCGGTCAGCAACAGGTCCGGACGCTGGTTGATCTGGGGCAGGTAGACCTCTAATTCTACCCGGCGCCCCTGCTGCTGATACCATTGCAATAGCTGGCGTTTACCAAGCAGGTGCTCCGGTGTTTCCCCCTCGCCCAGCTGACAGTGGCTGCCCGGACGGTGAGCAAAATGAGCGATCTTGTGCCGCCCCCGCCGCAGAATTACCGGCTCATGGCATCCGGGACACGAGTAGCCGTCCCTGCCGCAGGCTCTTTCAGCTAAAATCAGGTGACCGGCCTTCATCGCAACCAGCACTTTCTTCACCCCCCTACCCCATATATACGCGAGGCAAAAGAAAAAGCACGAGCCAAATTGGTCTCGTGCTTGATGCTAGTTGAAGTAGTGGCGAATAGTGTGCAAAGCTGATACGGCCATCAGCTTTTTGCCATGCTCACTCAGGTATACTGGCGTTACCGCGGTGGGATTCCCGTACTCATGAGCCAGTGCAAGGCTATCCTTGATCAGGCTATCACCATCGACCGGCTGAAAATACTGTAAGGCCAGATAATACTTGCCATTGTATTTATAAAGCTCGCTCACAACATCATCGTCTTCCGCAATCCGGGCAAAGTCAATCAGGTTTTCAAATGAATCGAAAACGACCACCCGCCAGCTGTTCGCCTGGTGCGGCTCCATTGAAGAAGCTTGCGGCGCCTCGACTGGCTGCGGCTGAGCGCTGTCTGCTGACTGTCTCTGCCGCGCTGCTGAGCGGGCCAGATTTTGCTTAATGTAATCAGCGATTTGTTTATTGTTGGCCGCCTGTTCGCTATCAGGATCATTGGGATCACTCTTACTGATAAACAGCTCAAGGCCATTTTCTGTCGGCATTACCTGAAACGTCACCGAATCGTTGTTTTGAAACTGATGATCGGTATCAACTTCACGTAAGATGCTGTAAAAAAAATCCTCGATTTGTTGATGATCACCCAGGAGGTCTAGGATAGTGATCCCACGGGCATTTAAATCATCGTTATTGATTAAGACGCGAATCGTGTTTTTATTAATGTGTTCCATTTCCATTGGCAGCACCCCCTAGATCCGCAATTTAAGTCATTAAATACTATTTTAAAGCCTTTCTCCTAAAAGTAAAGCAAAAGAAAAGAGAAGCAAGCGCTGCTTCTCTTTTTAGATTAAACGAGATTTGCCTTCCGCTGGGCTTCTGCCAATTCGATCGCCCGCACCTTCCGTGGCAAGAAGCGCCGAATTTCGTCTTCGTTGTAACCAACCTGCAGACGCTTATCGTCCATGATGATTGGCCGCCGCAGCAAGCCCGGATTTTCACTGATCAGTGCAAAGAGCTGTTTCATTGGCAACTCATTTAAGTCTAAGTTTAATTTTTTGTAAGCCTTGGATCGCTTAGAAATAATATCCTCAGTTCCATTTTCCGTCATTCGTAAGATATTCTTGATCTCATCAAGTGATAACGGTTCAGAAAAAATATTTCGTTCCTTAAATGGAATATTGTGTTCTTGCAGCCAAGCACGTGCTTTGCGGCAAGAGGTACAACTTGGAGACGTATAGAGAATAACCATTAAATAAAAGCCTCCTTAAACATTAGTAACGACAACATTCATTAATACAACTAATATTATACTATTTTCCAACAGGCGATAAAAGGGATTTTGACAAATTTATTAACTTTTTGTAAGTAAATTTACCTTTATCTGATTATTGCCTACTTAACCCCATCTTTTAAGCCAAACTGTACTATAATAAATAGCGTATACATTGAATTAGGAGGGATCTTCGTGTTAACTAAAGTAAGTTTTACATTTGGCTCACACCAAGTATTAGAAGATATCATTAAAAAGAACCCAGATCGCCAGTTTAAGTTGATGCAAGCATCCACGCACAGTAATAAGCTTGCCCTCTTCGACATCTCAGGACAGGATTCCATCTTCAAGTCACCAGTCGTCCTTACTATCCTGAACGCATCGCCGAATGCTAATATGAACGGGATTCTATATTACCAATCATTCCAGGTTAATGGGGACCGGCAGAACCTGCTTAACAATAGTCTTGATAAGATTGTGGAAGATGCACCAAGCATTGCCAACGGTGTCTTTTTGACCTCTGTCGCTAGTAAGAGCGAAGGGGCAACCCTTGTCCTGCTGACCTCCTGGAATGACTTTGAGGACCTGACTTCTTGGCGTGAAAGCGACTCCTTCAAGTCATTGACCAACTTCACTACCCTTGGATCCGATAACTACTATTATGATGAAATTTACCGGCCAACACGTTAATTCATCACTTTCATCTCTTATGATAAAAAACGGGGTTCTATGATATTCGGTAAGGATAAGATGAATTCTTATCTTTATCGTTTTTTGTTACTTGCTGTACCATTGATTTA
>NZ_CANCWK010000008.1:0-52472 GCF_947381495.1 Limosilactobacillus galli
TATGCAAATTGTGGTTCAAGCACTCATCAGAAGGGTGTTTGCTCACAAGCCACGTCCTTTAGGGCGTGGTGGTTGACGTAAAAGATGCATTATTATAATCATTAACACTAATTGAAAAGAAGGCAACAACCATCCAAAAGCATAATAATCCCATGTCTATTCGTATTTTGGCCCTAGTCATCGGTCTGGTCCTAAACGCCCTCGGCAACGGTCTGACCGTCGCCACCAATGTCGGGACCAGTCCCTGGACCGCCTCTGAAGTCAACATTGGTAACTTAATTCATACCACGGTCGGGATTCCGATGTTCTGTGTGGGCGTCCTGGTCGCCATCACTAACCAGCTTCTAATTCACCAGTGGGATAAGTGGCGCTTCTTCGGGGAAATTGGCTTCATCGCCTGTTTCAGTTATTTTGTCGACGTTTTTGTTGCCCTCTTCACCTGGCTGGGAGTAGGCCGTCTCCTATTCCTCATCCGGACCATCCTATGTTTTATCGGGGTGGCGACCTTCTGCTGCGCCATCTCCATCTACCAGCGGGCCAACCTGGTCATGCACCCCAACGACGATACGACCAACATCCTTCGCTTCCTCTACCTTCATAACCACGTCGCCGTGGCTCAGTTGGTCAACTTCATTCCGCCGATCGTCATCATGGTGGTCACCTTCCTGATCAGCGGTCACCTGTACGCCATCAACATTGGGACTCTGTTTGCCCTGCTAGCCAACGGTCCCCTGATCGGCTTCTTTGACCGCCACGTCTGGCACGGCCTGACCCACAATTTCCGGGTCAAGCGCGCTGGTGATGCCGCCTAAATTAAAATAAGGGTTTGTGACAAACGCACCTTTGTCACAAGCCCTTTTCGTTTACTCAGTTAGAAAATCAGTCACCAGCTGAACCACTTCTGCACGATGAGCCCCGTCAAACATGTGCCCTTCCCCGTCAATCAGGTGGAGAACACTCTGGGGCATAATGACGTGATACTTCCGCGTGGCTGCCGGTGAAACCACCTGGTCGGTCGTACCGTGAATCAGTAGGGCCGGACCGGCAAAGTGTTGCGCCGTCTCGTAGATCGGCAGCAGCTGGGCAGTCCGGAAGTAGTCCCCGCCGACCTTGAAGCCGTCCACCATCACGTGATCCGGGATGTGGTTGGGATCATAGGTGCTCCCTTGGCAGGTCCCCTGCAGGGCATCATCCTTCAGCGTGGCTGCCGGCGCCAGGAGAACCAGCTTGTCGATCACGTCCCGGTAGTAGGCTGCCAGCATCGAGGCCACCACCCCACCCTGGGAGTGCCCAACCAGGTAGATGTGCTTAGCCTTGACCTTTTGCCGGACAAAGTCGATGACCTTCATGCCGTCAAGGAGCTCGCCCAGCACGGTCATATTTTCAAGCCGGCCATTGCTCTTGCCGCAGCCGGCAAAGTCGAAGCGCAGCGTAGCCAGCCCCGCCTGGTTGAGAACACGGGCCAGGGTCGGCAGGATCTTAGTCTCATCGTAGCCCAGGTCACCCTTGAAGCCGTGCATCAGGATCGCCACCGTGTCGTTTTCCAGTGTGTCCGTCCCTTCCAGCAAGCCGTGGAGACGGAGACCGTCGCGTTCAATCGTAATTTCCATGATAATTCACCTCGCTATCATTATACCGGCTCGGCCCGGCGATCACCAACGGCGCCGGGCCGGAGTAATTTCTTTGCCCCGCATCGCTTTCGCCGTATAATTAAACTATCCTAAAAATAAGAAGTGAGTTTTTTAATGACAGCAAACAAGCGATTGTTGGAAACATTCCAACCAGAACACTATGACCTCTACCTCGACATCGACCGGGGTAAGAAGACGATCAGCGGTCGGACGACCATCACCGGTTACGCCAGCCAATCTCAGATCGCCGTCAACCAGAAGTACCTCCACGTCAACAGCGTCCAGGTCGCTGGTCAGGATGTGCCGTTTACCACTGATGACCAGGCGGAAGCGATCGACATCACCCTCCCGCAAGCCGGAGCAGTGACGCTGACCATCGACTACACCGCGCCCCTGACCGACACCATGATGGGGATCTACCCATCCTATTACGAGGTCAACGGGGAAAAGAAGCAGCTGATCGGGACCCAGTTTGAAACCACGGCGGCCCGGCAGGCCTTTCCAAGCGTCGACGAGCCAGCGGCCAAGGCTACCTTCAGCCTCGCCATCAAGTACGACGAACATCCTGGTGAAACGATCATCGCCAACATGCCCGAGGACCACGTCGAAAACGGCGTCCACTACTTCCAGGAGACGGTCCGGATGTCCACCTACCTGGTAGCCTTTGCCTTCGGGGAAATGCAGAGCAAGCTGACGGAAACCAAGTCCGGCGTCAAGGTCGGCGTCTTCGCTACCAAGGCCCACCAGCCAAAGGAACTCGACTTTGCCCTCGACATCGCCAAGCGGGCCATCGAGTTCTACGAAGACTTCTACCAGACTCCGTACCCACTGCCGCACTCCTGGCAGTTGGCCCTGCCCGACTTCTCCGCTGGGGCCATGGAAAACTGGGGACTGGTAACCTACCGGGAAGCCTACCTCCTGCTCGATCCTGACAACACCTCCCTGGACATGAAGCAGCTGGTCGCCACTGTGATCACCCATGAACTGGCGCACCAGTGGTTTGGTGACCTGGTCACGATGAACTGGTGGGATGACCTCTGGCTCAACGAGAGCTTTGCCAACATGATGGAATACGTCTCCGTCGACGCCATCCACCCTGACTGGCACATCTGGGAACTCTTCCAGACCACGGAAGCCCCGATGGCCTTGCAGCGGGACGCCACGGACGGGGTTCAACCAGTCCACGTTGCGGTTAACAACCCAGCTGAAATCGACTCGATCTTTGACTCCGCGATCGTTTACGCCAAGGGTTCCCGGATGCTGGTCATGGTCCGGGCCCTGCTCGGTGACGATGCCCTGCGCAAGGGACTGAAGAACTACTTTGCTGCTCACAAGTACCACAACGCCAAGGGGAGCGACCTCTGGCAGGCCCTCGGCGAAGCTTCCGGCCTGGACATCGGCAAGATCATGAACTCCTGGCTGGAGCAGCCCGGCTATCCAGTGGTCACGGCAGCAGTCGATGACCAGGGCCAGCTCGTGCTCAGTCAAAAGCAGTTCTTCATCGGTGACGGGGTCGACCAGGGACGGACTTGGCAGATTCCGTTGAACAGTAACTACGACGCTGCCCCACAGATCATGACTGACAAGCAAGTCGTCCTCGGCAATTACCAGGAACTGCGAGATAAGAACGGCCAGCCATTCCGGCTCAACGTTGGCAACAACTCCCACTTCATCGTCAAGTACGATGACACCTTGTTGAAGGACATCCTCGATAGCGCCGACCAGCTGGACCCAATCAGCCAGCGGCAACTGCTCCAAGACTTGCGGCTGCTTGCGGAAGGTCAGCAGGTTTCCTACGCCGACCTGGTCCCACTGCTGAAGCGGTTTGCCAACAGTCCATCGGCCATCGTCAACGCCGAGCTCTACCACATCGCCAACAACCTGAAGATGTTTGTCCAGCCTGGCAGTCCGGAAGAACAAGAGCTGCGCGCATTCTTCGACCAACTGAGCAAGCAGGCGGTGGCCCGGCTCGGCTGGCTCCCTAAGGACGGCGAGAACAATGATGACCAGCTGACCCGGCCATACGTTCTTAACGCCTCCCTGTACGCCCGCAACGCCGATTCAATGGCGGAGGCCCACCGGATCTTCAGCGACTACCAGGACCGGTTGGAGCAGCTGTCTGCCGACGTCCGGGAGTTGGTGCTCAAGAACGAGGTCCAGAACTACGGTAACGATGAGCTGTTTGAAAAGCTGATCAAGGCCTATCAGGACACCGCCGACGCCAGCTTCAAGCAAGATATTCGTGGTGCCTTGCCAAACACGACCGATCCGGCAACGATCAAGAAGATCATCGCCCTCTACGAAAACGCCAGTGTCATCAAGCCGCAGGATCTGCGGGCCTGGTACCGGGGCGTACTCGCCAACGATGCCGGCCAGCAAGCAGCCTGGGATTGGCTGCGGACCGACTGGCAGTGGCTTAACGATACAGTCGGCGGCGACATGGAGTTTGCCACTTTCATCACCGTCACTGCGGGCGTCTTCCACACGCCGGAGCGCCTGGCCGAGTTCAAGGACTTCTTTGAACCAAAGATCAACACACCTGGTCTGACCCGGGAGATCAAGATGGACATCAATATCATCGAGAGCAAGGTCGCCCTGATTGATTCTGAGAAGGCCGCCATCAACGCTACGATTGCCAAAAGCTTAGACTAATAATAAACACGAAACGTCCCTGGACCGGGAATAGTCCAGGGACGTTTTCTAGTTAAAATTGATCCATTATCAGTTGTTCTTCAACGTATTGACCAAAGTACGGCAACATAAAGTGAACATAGCCATAACCAGCTGGGGCAATAATCTGGTCGTCGATTAGTTTCCGCCGATACACAGAAACATAGCCTGGCTGCTTATCCATAGCCTGACCAATTTGCTGAGCTTTGACTTTTTCTTGACCGGTCTTAACCATTGCCTGGACAAATTCGCGTTCACGCATTGACATCTCGTGATAAACCTTGTGGTAAACATTACGGAAAAGTTCGCTAACGTAAGTATCAAGAACATTTTTTACTGTATCGATTGTAATTTCCTTACGGGCTTGTTTCTCACTAGTCTGCCAAACCAGATAGCCTAAAAGCTGAAACGCATACGCAAATCCCATTGTCTGTTTGGTCATATAAAGTAATGTTGGTGCTTCAACCTGATAACCAGCACTACGAAATATCCGCGCATAGCTAGTCTTAATACTCTCCACATCAAGAGGATTAAGAGTGATTCGATTAGCACGAAGTAAGAATGTCAGGACATCATCGTTCTGAATCTCCGAAATATTTTCTGGTAACCCTGCCATTAACAACGCTACAGACAGGTTATCGCGAAGCATAATTTGGTAACAACTGATCAGCTTCTTTAAAAGCGACGTAGTTCTGACCTCGTCAATCGTGATTAAAACTTTAACATTCTTTTGTGTGAATTTTTCCAGCAACCTATGAAAGACTGTTTGAAAGCTTTTCTGAATTGTCGATTTACTAAGTTTGGTATCTAATTGGATTCCCTTAAATGCAATTTTCAGGTCAAAATCTTTCAGAATTTTCATATCTACCAATTTCTCTTGTAACTGAGATATTAACGATTCTAGTAGGTCATCATCCAGTACCAAATTGACCACCTGCCAATGCGGATCTTTTTTTAACTCATTAGCAATATCTGTCATTAGCGTTGTCTTACCTGCACCTCGCTGGCCATATATCAGTGAAGTTTGAAATGGTGAATTATCATTATTAAGCTCCGTAACAATTCTTTTAGATAACAAGTTCCGATCTAGAAACACGCTTGGAACTGTTCCAAAACTAGGATTAAACGGATTCTCCATATCCGACGCTCCCTTTTTTATAACTTTTTATAACTCTCTGTTTATTTTATAACTTTTTATAACTTTTTAGCAAACGGAAACTATCTAATCATATTTTTTAGCAGTTGCCTTAAAAAACTCATCATCTTATCAAAAATAAACCTGCCATAAGCTCCACAAAACAAAAAAGGAAGCGTGACAGAAGTCATTTATGCCTTCGTAATCACAGCCCCCTCTTATGCTATTACTTTCCTGCCAGGTCGTTAGCCAGTTCCTGCTTGCTGACGCCGTAACGGGTGAGATATTCATAGGGATCCTGGTGGTCACCCCAGATGTGCTGACTGACCCAGCGGTGGCTCTTAATCCCCTTACTGCCCGTGCTGCCCTGGTCAAGGGCCAGTGGAATATCGTACTTGCCGGCCATGTCCCGGGCCAGGGCAACGTAGGCCCGGTAGTCCGCCCGAAATATGCTCTGACTGCTGGCGTGGCCGAGTTCAATCTGGACAGGAGCATTCTGATTGGCCGTCACCCCGGCCCCCCAGGAAACAATCCCCGGACGCTTCATCTGGTAGACCGTCCCGCCGTTGCCGACAATGAAGTTGGTGTAGGCCTGACTGCTGTTGGCCGTCCGCTGCATGAAACTGGCCGCTTGCTGTCCATCGGCCCGACTGCCCACATCGTGCAGGATAATGTACTTTGAACTGGCCGGCTGGCTGGTCCCCTGGTTGCTAGAAAGCTGGTACTGGTAACTGATCCGGTAAGGCAGGACCTGCTTGCCATCGCGGGCAAAGTGATAGGTGACCCCGTTGATCTGCCGAGTCCCGGTCACCTTATGGCCGCCCTGGACGAACGCCCAGTCCCGACCGTCATAATACCAGCCGTTGTGCAGGTAAAAATGCTGTCGGAGGGTCGCCGATGAAACGTAGTGAATTCCCCGGCCCGGGATCATCAAGACCGCCAGCATGATGATTGCCAGCGTGGTGATAATACAGGCCAAGATTAACATTAGTTGCCGCTTCTGCATTATGGACCCTCCCTTAAAATTTCATTGTCACTATCATACGAAAACCAACGGTAAAAGGTAAAATCATTTGTGCTTTTATGAACTTTCTGCGTGATGCACGCTTTTATAGTTCTTATTTTACTATTATTTTAAGCATAGATATTGATAAATACCCGGCTATATCGTATACTACCCACCGTTGGGGTAGGAACTGCCGAGTAATTGTTCGACGGAACGGAATGTGAACGTCGAAAGGAGGCCAGATGGGCCGCTTGGTTTTTTCCGCATTCACCACATTGGACACGAGTCAATGTCGTCCCTAACAAAAAATATTTAGGGAGGTTTTGACAATGTCAATTCTATCTTTTTCTGGTCCGCGTTTCACAACTCGTCAGATGACCTTGGCATCCATGCTGATTGCCCTCCAGGTCGTTCTCGGGAAGCTCTCGGTTGGTGATCCCACCGTCGTCAAGGTCGGCCTAGGCTTCATCGCCACCGCCCTGATCGGCTACTTCCTTGGTCCCTGGATCGGTGGTCTGGCGATGGTGATCAACGACCTGATCTCTAACACGATCTTGAGTTCGGGCACCCTGTTCTTCCCCGGCTTCACCCTGTCGGCATTTATCTCCGGGGTGATTGCGGGAATGTTCCTCTACAACCAGAAGATCACCTGGCAGCGGGCCCTGGTCTACGAGTTCTTCCAGATCCTCGTAACCAACGTCATCTTCACGACTCTGTGGATTTACCTGATGAGCCTCAGTTCGTCAAGCACCGGCCGGACTTTCATGGCCCTGCTGACGATCCGGCTCCCCAAGGAGGTCATCACCTGGCCGATCGAAGCCCTGATCGTCTTCGTTATTTTACGTCAGGTTTCCAAGATCAACCTGCAGACGACCAGATAAAATTTTTCTAAAAAAGACTTGCAATTGCTTAGAAATAGGTTAAAATATCATTAAAGATTTCAAAAGCGATGAGGAAGAAGAGTAAATCGCCGCATTCGTCAAGTGAGTCCGTGCCAGTGCGAAACGGACCGACCCTGGACGATTGAAAAACACTTTCTCGCAATGCCGCTGACCCAAATGATTTCGATCAGAGTAGGCTCAGCCGTCCCCGGTACGTTACCTCGCCGGTAGAACATGTAGTGTTCGAAAAGAGTGGCCTGGGTCCTTGCCCAGACAACTTGGGTGGTACCGCGGAATAAAGCCTTTCGTCCCTTAGTTGATGGGGACGAAGGGCTTTTTTATTTGCTCCCAAATACCGATTTTCTAAAGGAGTGTTATTTATGAGTTTGATTATTCCAAAGGATTACGATCCAAAGTTGTCAATTCGTGATACCGAAGCAGCGATCCGGTTCATTCGGGAAAACTTCCAAGATGAGTTTGGCCACGAACTCCACCTGCAGCGGATGTCTGCGCCGATGTTCGTCGAAAAGGGCACCGGGTTGAACGATAACCTGAACGGGATCGAAACGCCGGTCTCCTTCTCCATGCAGTCCATTCCGGATGAAACGATTGAAGTTGTCCACTCCCTCGCCAAGTGGAAGCGGCTGGCCCTCAAGAAGTACGGCTTCGGCATGCACGAAGGTCTCTACACCAACATGAACGCTATCCGGAAGGACGAAGACGTCGACAACTTCCACTCCATCTACGTCGACCAGTGGGACTGGGAAAAGATCATCGCCAAGGAAGAGCGGACTGAGACGACCCTGAAGGCCACCGTTCGCCAGATCTTCAAGGTCATCAAGCGGATCGAACGCGAACTCTGGGAGCTCTACCCGGACGCCGTTTACCAGCTGCCTGACGACATCCACTTCATCACCACCCAGGAGCTGGAAGACCGTTGGCCAGACCTGACCCCGATGGAACGTGAGGACAAGATCGCCAAGGAGATGGGCGCCGTCTTCATTATGAAGATCGGTGACAAGCTCAAGCGCTCCGGTAAGCCGCACGACGGCCGGGCACCCGACTACGATGACTGGCATCTCAACGGGGACATCATCTTCTGGTACGAACCGCTGCAGTGCAAGCTGGAAATTTCCAGCATGGGGATCCGGGTCAGCGAAGAGTCCATGCGTGAACAACTGAAGAAGGCTGGCGCTGAAGACCGGGCCAAGCTGCCATTCCATAAAATGTTGCTCAACGGCGAATTACCATATACAATTGGTGGAGGAATTGGCCAATCACGGCTCTGCATGCTCCTGCTGGGCAAGGTTCACGTTGGGGAAGTACAAGCCAGCGTTTGGCCAGAAGATATGCTGAAGAAATGTGAAGCAGCACATATTCAAATTCTGTAAAAATAAACAAGGTTGGGAGAGTATTCAACAGTGGAAACAATTACGATTAGTGAATCACCTAAGTACGTTGGCGAAACCGTTAAGATCGGTGTTTGGCTGACGGACAAGCGGTCCAGTGGTAAGATCGCCTTCCTGCAGCTGCGGGACGGCACCGGCTTCTTCCAGGGAATCATCCGGAAGAACGATGTCGACGAAAAGACCTTTGACCTGGCTAAGCATGACCTGCACCAAGAAACCAGCTTCTACGTTACCGGTGAGATCGCCGAAGACAAGCGTTCCAAGTTTGGCTACGAAATCCACATCAAGGACATCGAAGTCGTTGGGGCCAGCGAGGACTACCCGATTGGTAACAAGGAACACGGGATTGACTTCCTGCTCGACCACCGTCACCTGTGGCTGCGTTCCCGCAAACCGTGGGCATTAATGCGGATCCGCAGTCGGGTGAAGCTGGCCACGATGGAATTCTTCGACAAGCACGGCTTCACCCAGTTCGATGCCCCTGAACTGACCGCCAGTGCGCCAGAAGGGACGACGGAACTCTTCGATGTGAAGTACTTCGATGACGACGCCTACCTGTCACAATCCGGTCAGCTCTACGCCGAAGCCGGGGCCATGGCACTCGGTCGGGTCTACACGATGGGCCCAACCTTCCGGGCTGAAAAGTCCAAGACCCGGCGGCACATGACCGAATTCTGGATGATTGAACCTGAAATGGCCTGGATGCACCAGGACGAGAGTTTGAAGATCCAGGAACAATACGTTGCCTACCTGGTTCAAGACCTGATTGACCACTGCGCAACCGAATTGGAAATGGTTGGTCGTTCTGTGGACAGTCTGAAGCCATTCACTGAGCTGCCATACCCACGGATCACCTACAAGAAGGCCATCGAAATGCTGCAAGAAGGCGGCTTCGACTCCAAGTACGGTGACGACTTCGGCTCTCCAGAAGAAACCTACCTGGCCGACCAGTTCAAGAAGCCGGTCTTCATCATGAACTACCCACGGGCAATCAAGGCTTTCTACATGCCAACTGACCCCGAGGACGACCGGCAAGTTATCTGTGCCGACCTCCTGGCTCCCGAAGGCTATGGTGAAATCATCGGTGGTTCCGAACGTTCCTACGACTACGAATACATCACCAACAAGCTGGAAGAAAACGGCCTGAACAAGGAAGACTACGGTTGGTACGACGACCTCCGCAAGTACGGTTCCGTGCCGCACTCCGGTTTCGGGATGGGTCTGGAACGGTTCCTGGCATGGATCACCCTGCAGGACCACATTCGGGAAAACATTCCGTTCCCACGGATGCTCAACCGCCTGCGCCCATAATAAACTAATTTGGTAAATTACAAATCCCCCGTAAAATGGTATTTTTACCATTTTGTGGGGGATCTTTTTTGATTATAATCTTCAAAAATGCGTTTTTCGAAGTTTTCATGATGGTTTCATAGCAGCTATTGCCCCAAAATGACATTTTTGAAGAATACGTTCTTAGTAATAAGAACTAAAACACACCGAGTACTTGACTTTCTAACTAATATCGGCGCAACCAAACTCATATCTAAAAAGCCTAAGCAGCACGAGATTCTTATTATCTAGTTCCTTGTTAACCATTCTTACGTTATTCTTAACCACTTCAAAGCATTAATTCAGTTATGAACTTGATATAATTAATACTAAAGAAACCTAGATTTTACAGGAGGATTGGATATGACGAAACCAAGTTCACTGAAGTCGCGCTTAGTACGCATGATGGCCGTTACCGTTCTGACCACCAGCGCCATTGGTGGTATCAGTTTTGCCATTAACTCAACAACTGTCAGTGCGGCCCGGGCTACGACCGCCGATATCAAGCTCAATCAAGCGCAGGCCGTCCAGCGGTTCCACCGGCTGTTCAAGGATGCCCAGGTGACCGAGATTACCCTGGAGCCCAAGGGCAACCGGTACCAGTACCAGATCGACGGCTTCGACAAGGAGCAGGAGTACACCGCAGTGATCAACGCCAAGACTGGTAAGATCAGGTGGAGCCACTCGACCAAGCTCGACCACGACGACAAGTACTACGCCCTCGACCTGAACAAGACCATCAGCCGCCAGGACGCCACTAAGCTGGCCGAGAACGAGACTAAACAGGGCAAGGCGCAGCGGTGGAAGCTGGAAAATGATGATGGCCAGCAGACCTGG
This sequence comes from Limosilactobacillus galli, assembly GCF_947381495.1. Classification (NCBI taxonomy): domain Bacteria; kingdom Bacillati; phylum Bacillota; class Bacilli; order Lactobacillales; family Lactobacillaceae; genus Limosilactobacillus; species Limosilactobacillus galli. The sequence goes on from NZ_CANCWK010000008.1 coordinate 10,899, forward strand.
GAGGTGGACGTGATCGATGGCCACCACACAACTGAGGTCAAGATCAACGCCCTCACTAAAGACATCATCAACGACAACTAAACACAAAATGCCCCGGCACTCGGCAATTCTAGGTGTCCGGGGTAATTGTTTTCTATAAGTCAATGATTTCCGGATCGTAGCTCTCGGCCTTGAGGAACTTGAAGAGGTCCGGGGTCTTGATAAAGATGGTGTGGGTATTTTCGTTGGGGTGGAATGTCTGGATCGGTTCATCGACAATGTCCTGATCAAAGTAGACCTGGACGTTGTAGGCGGTGTTGTTGAGCAGGCCGAACGGGGAGACGATTCCCGGGGCCAGGCCGAGCTGTTCCTGCAGGTCCTCAGGCCGGGCCATCGAAACCCGCTTGGCCCCGGTCAGGTCCTGGAATTCATGGAAGTCCATCCGCTTCTTGTCATCCATGATGACCATGTAGAACTTCTTTTTCTTCCCCTTCAGAAACATTGTCTTGGTCCGCACGCCTTCCCGGCCGGCAATGTAGCGGTCGGCCTCCTCCGTAGTGTGGGCTGCCGGGTGATCGACCACCTCGTAGTCATCGATTCCCAGCTTCTTGAGTTCATCCTTAACCTGTTGATACGTTCCCATCGGCATCGTCGTCACTCCTTTACAGTTAATCGCTTACATTTATTATAACTGTTTCGGTTGCCAAAACAACACATGACAAAAGGCCCGGCACCTCTGACAGCCAACTGAGGAGGCGGCTGTGTTTGTCGGGGAGACGAGCCTTTTCGGGAGATTTTTTAGTTAATCATTAGTCGTTAGCGTGAACATCAAAGGCATTCAACAGCATTTCACCAACACCTAGAGCATCGGGATCGTGCATGCCCTTGCCCTTGTCGGGCTTGCTGAGAGCATCTATTTCATCAGAGATCAGTTCAAAGTCAAAGAGCTCGGCATTGGACTTGATCCGGGCTTCGTGGACGGACTTAGGGAAGACGATGACCCCCAGTTGGTGTTCGTAGCGTAGGATAATCTGGCCGACGTCCTTGTTGTACTTCTTGGCCAGGTCGTTCAGGACTGGTTCGGCAAAGAGGTCCTTGTTCCCTTCACCCAGCGGTGCCCAAGCTTCCAGCGCCACGTGACTGTCAGCTAAAATGTCACGCAGTTCTTGTTGTTGGAAGTACGGGTTGAATTCCACCTGGTTAACGGCTGGGGTGACGTTGAAGTTCGGCACCCACTTCTTCCAGAGCTTTGGCGTCATGTTGGAACCCCCCGATGGAACGGATCTTGCCCGCCTTTTGTGCTTCCTCCAATGCCCGCCAGGCTTCGTCAACCTTGCCGTATGGCTGGTGCAGGAGGTAGAGGTCGATGTAGTCCAGACCCAGCTTGTCCAGTGACATGTCGATGGCCTTTTTGGCATTCTCGTAGGCGTAGTCCTGGAGCCACATCTTAGAGGTAACCCAGATTTGGTCACTGGGAATCCCGCTGTCCTTGATGGCCTTGCCGACTTCCTGCTCGTTGAAGTAGGCAGCGGCAGTGTCAATGTGCCGGTAGCCGAGCTTCAAGGCTTCACTAACGGCCTTATAGGTTGAACCGTCAGCGGGGATCTGGAAGACCCCGAAACCAAAGGACGGAATCTCGTTGCCATCGTTTAACTTAAATGTTGGAATATTCATTCTGAGTAAACCTCCTTAGAACTTGTTCTTTTCGTCGTCTTGAACGACCCGCAGACTGGAACCGAAGATCTGTTCAATCGTAACCGGATCACGGTGATCAAAGAATTGACTCTCGTTCTTGTCAAGACCGGCCATGGCCTTCATGTCGTCATCGGACAGTTCAAAGTCGAAGACATCGATGTTCTCGGCCATCCGCTTCTGGTGAACGGACTTTTGAATGACCGTGATGCCCCGTTGTAGGAGCCAACGCAGGATGACCTGACCATTGGACTTGCCGTACTTGGCTGCAATCTTGGCAATCGTTTCGTTGGTGAAGATGTTGTGCTTACCTTCGGCGAATGGTGCCCAGGCTTCAACCCGGATGCCTTCACCTTGCGCAAACTTAACTTCCTGGTTCTGTTGGTACCAAGGGTTAACTTCGATCTGGTTAACAGCGGGCTTAACGGGTTCCGTCAGTTCCAGGTCCTCTACCAGACCGATTACGACGCTCTTAGAGAACTGACCAGGTACACCAACTTTCCCTTCTTTACTACTAATATTACCGACGAACATGGTCCTGAAGACTACCACATCGGCGATCGGGTTACCCTTCCAATCACGGATCCAACTGCTACAATGACCTTCTACGCTAGCTACTTGAAAGATCAACGCGACCAGCTTCAACCACTCATCAAGGATTTCACGGCCAACTGGCCCCAGTAATGGCCACCGGGACTTGTCATTTCAAGATCAGCCCATTAAAATATGTAGCAAAAACGGGTGGTTTCACATGACACAAAAGAAAATCCTCCTGCTCTCCACCGGGGGCACCATCGCTTCGGTCGTCTCGGACCAGGGCCTCGTACCCGGGGAGACCGGCAAGCAGCTTGTCCAGACACTGGGCAACGTTCCTTACAACGTCACCGTCAAGGACATCCTCCAATTAGACTCCTCCAATATTCAACCGGAGGAATGGAAAGTGATTGCTAAGGCAATTTACCAGTACCGCAACGACTACGATGGAATCGTTGTTTCACATGGAACAGATACCATGGCCTACACTGCCTCGATGATGACCTTCATGCTCCAGCATATTAACATTCCGGTGGTCTTTACCGGGAGCCAGGTCCCGATGAACGTCATCCTCAGTGACGCTCCGGACAACCTCCAACTAGCTTTCGCGGCAGCCGCCAACCTCCAGCCGAACATCTACCTGGCTTTCAACCGGAAGATCATGCGGGGGTGCCGAAGCGTCAAGGTCCGGACCACGGCCTTCGATGCCTTCGAAAGCGTCAACGTTCCACCGGTGGCCGAGGTAACCTCCGATGGCTTCACAATTAAGACCAAGCGTCCACGCAGCACTGAACCATGTGTCTTAAACACCAAGATCGATACCAACGTCTTCCTGATCAAGCTCTTCCCTGGCTTTGACCCCCGCCTCCTGATGGCCCTGGCCGAACATGACTGCCACGGGATTGTCATCGAAGCCTATGGTCTAGGCGGCATGACCTACATCCGCCGGAACATCGCGGCGGCGGTTGGTGAGCTGATCAAGCGCGGAATCCCCGTCATCGCCACCAGCCAGTGTCTCTACGAACGGAGTGACCTGACTAAGTACGAGGTTGGGCGCCAGGCGCTAGTTGAAGGAGCCATCAGCGCTCATGATATGACCTCCGAGAGTGCCATTACCAAGCTGATGTGGGGTCTCGGTCAAGGAATGGACGTCAAGAGAATTGCCAAGTTCTTTGAAACCGACGTGGCGGGCGAGGTCACCCTCGACTAACTAAAAAACGACTACTAAACAGCAATATTGTTGTTCAGTAGTCGTTATTTTTTATTGGCGATCTTTAAGCCGTTCCCAGCCTGACGTCACCGTGAACGTGAGCGCACAGATCAAGAAGATAAACAGGAATACAATCTGAATCCACTTGGGTGCGTGGAGGCTTGGCAATGCAGTGATGACTAACAGGACCAAGCTGACCAGGGCCACCCCGGCCGTCAATCGTTGATTCTTAAAAAAGCTCTTCACTAATTTTGCTTCCTTTCCGGTTTTAACGTGATTATATCACAAGCCGGTGGAGGCATAACAAGATGAATGGTCAGATTTGTCGACTGAGCGAGATCATCTCCAGAAGGCTCTGTGCCGTGCTGGCCCCCTCGTTCCCCATCTTCAGGCCGGCCCGCTGCATTGCCTGTTCAATGTCATCGGTTGTCAGAATTCCAAACGTTACTGGGATCTTACCCTGAACGTTGAGCCGCATGATCCCGCTGGCGACGTTTTGACAGATCAAGTCATAGTGATCCGTCTCGCCCTTAATCACGGCCCCCAGGGTCATGATTCCATCAAACTGGCCGCTCGCCAGTAGCCGTTGACTAATAAAAGGAATTTCAAACGCTCCTGGAACATGGTAAACATTGATCTGGTCTGTTGGAACCCCAAACTTTTCCAGGGTTGCCACGGCCCCTTCCATCAGCTGGCGAGTAACGGTGGCGTTAAAGTCAGCGACCACAATGGCAATCTTCAAGTTCTGCTGGTCAAATTTTCCACTAAATTCGTTCATGTTTATGCCTCCAAGTTCAATAGGTGATGAAATTTCTGCTTCTTCGTTTCCAGATATTTGTGATCATGAGCATTCGGTTGGATCTCTAGTGGTAGGCGGTGATTGATGGTAATCCCGTCTAGGCGGAGCTGGTCGATTTTATCCGGATTGTTGGTCAAAAGGTCAATCGTGGTTACGCCAAGCTCTTTAAGCATGTGTGCCGCCGTTTCGTACTTTCGCTCGTCAGGTGCAAAGCCCAGCTGTTCGTTGGCCTCCACGGTATCGTACCCTTCTTCCTGCAGACGGTAGGCCTTGAGCTTATTACGCAGGCCGATTCCCCGGCCCTCCTGCCGTAAGTAGAGGATGACCCCCTGCCCATTCTCCTCAATCCGGCGCATGGCCTCATGGAGCTGGGGACCACAGTCGCACCGCAGGGACCCAAGAACATCACCCGTAAAGCATTCCGAGTGCAGGCGGATCATCACTGGTGCTGATCTTGTCAGATCACCCTTGATTAGGGCTAGGTTGCCACCGGGAAAATAGTGTAAGCGAAAGTTTCCGTAGGTGCTGGGGAGCTTCACTTCTTCGACCGGCCTACTCACCTCGTTTCGCCGGTATTCCTGAAGCTCCTTGATGGTGATAATCGGCAGGCTGTATTCTTCCGCCATCTCGTGGAGTTCCGTGGACCGGGCCATCTCCCCATTCGACTTCAAGATCTCGCAGATATAGGCCACTGGCTCCTCACCCGCCAGCTTGGCCAGGTCAACTGCTGCCTCGGTATGACCGTTACGTTCCAAGACGCCGCCCTCCTTGGCAACTAATGGGAAGATGTGACCGGGCTTGTAGAAATCCTGGTTGGTCGATTTGGGATCCGCCAGGTGGGTAATTGTCCGCCAGCGGTCAAAGGCCGAAATCCCGGTCGTAGTCGAGCGGTGGTCAACACTGATCGTAAAGGCCGTGCCAAACGGGTCCGTGTTATCTGCCGTCATCTGAGGCAGCTGGAGGCGTTTAGCCACTTGCGGCGCCATTGGCACACACATCAGTCCCCGCGCATACTTGGTCATAAAATTGACCTTCGCCGGGGTTGCCTTGCTGGCGAGACCGATCATATCCCCTTCGGCCTCGCGATCCTGATCATCCATCACAATTACCAGCCCACCATTCTTCAGTTGTGCCAGTGCATCCTGGATCTTTTTAACATTCATTATTTCAGCCCCACTTTCATATTTCGCGCAACATACTTACCTAAAATATCAGTCTCCATGTTGACCAAATCGCCGTCCTGCAGCCTATCGAGATTGGTCACCGCCTGGGTATGTGGGATCAGGCCAACACTAAAGCTGGTTTCATCGGCCTGCATCACCGTCAGGCTAACCCCGTTGATAGCGACACTCCCTTGTGAAACCACCTGTCCGCGAAGACGTGCTGGTAACAAGAAGACCAGTTCAATGGCATTTTCGTTCAGTCGACGGTCAATCACCCGGGTAACTTCATCGACGTGTCCCGTCACAATGTGGCCTTCCAGCCGGTCTCCCAGTTTCAGCGAGCGTTCAAGGTTTACCAAATCACCAACTTGCCGTTCCTTAAAAATCGTCTTCATAAAGCTCTGCGGCATCAAGGTAACGGTAAAACCATTATCCACAAACTGTTCGATTGTTAGACAGGTACCGTCGATCGCAATCGAATCGCCAACTACCGCTCTCTTCAAAAAACCACTTGCTTGGGGGACCACTGTCAAACACATCGTCTCCCCAGTTTGCGCCAGCTGGCGGATCTTTCCGGTCGTTCCAATTAGTCCGCTAAACATTTGCTACCATCCTCTCACTTATTCTGATATTGTCATCTAAATGTTCCACCGTAGTCTCGTGCCCCGGATTCTGCCGCGGGTACCAGGCACCGGCTACCCCATGTTCTCCAATCCGCCTTGCGCTCTGGTAAGTCAGCAGTTCATTCACCAGACCACTCTTCAGAAAGGCCCGGTGAACGGTGGGACCACCTTCAACATAGAGGGCCTGCAGACCACGCCGCCCGCATTCCGCCACAACCGCCGGGATATCAGCGTCCGCCTGGTAGATCACCTCGGCGTTACTATCTGCCAGCCGCTCCTTCAATCCGGGATCACTGGTGAAGACCCAGGTAGGGGCGGCGCCGTCTTGTAACAGGGGCAGTGTTGAATACTGCGCCAATCTGCCTCGCCGGTCGAGGACGATCCGCACCGGCGGAAAGCTGGTGGGGGCCGTGGTCAGGAGGGTGGGATTATCAACGATGGCCGTTTGACTGCCGATGACAATCCCGTGAAACCAGGCCCGCTCCTGGTGAACCCGGTCATAAACGGCCTGATTAGTAATCGTAGTTCGCTCGCCGGGAGCCGCAGCCACCTTACCGTCCCGCGAAATTGCCTGCTTAAGGGTGACCCATGGTCGATGTTTCTGAAAATAAAAGTTGTAGTGGGGATTCACCACCGCGGCCTGATCAGCCAAGACTCCCGTTACAACTGCCACCCCACTGTCTCGCAACCGCCGAATTCCTTTCCCGGTCACCAGGGCATGCGGATCGGTCTCCGCAATCACAACCCGCCGAATCCCCGAATCAATAATCAGGTCCGCACACGGTGGCTGTTTCCCATAGTGGCTGCAGGGCTCTAAGGTCACATACAGAGTTGTGCCCCGCAGTTGGTCCGCCGACAGCTTTTTGATCGCGTTCCGTTCCGCGTGCACACCGCCGAACTCGTGGGTGTACCCCGTCGCCAGGAGCTGGTCGCCCTTGACGACCACGGCCCCGACCCGGGGATTCTGCCAGGTCGTATAGTCGGCCCGCCTTGCCTGGGCAATTGCTAAACGCATCCATTTTTCATCACTTTGCATCTATCTTCCCTTCCCAACAAAAAAGCTCCGAGAATATTTCTCGGGGCTTTTTCATCCTAGTTCTAGTGCGGCTTTAAAAATAAAACCCGGATAACAAACAATTATCCGGGGTCATTAACAATATTTAAAAACACTACTAGCGTTCCTAGTATATTAAATTTCTTCTCCCATCCAGACTTTAACTGTCGGTACCAGACTCACACTGGTTCAACCGCTAATCATAATGATCAGCGGGTCACGGACTCCAAGATTAACTTGTTACCGTCGGTTGGGAATTTCACCCTGCCCCGAAGAAATATATTCGATTTATTTTAAGAATACTATCTAACTTATCATTTGTAAAGGACTTCACTTAACCATTTTCAGCCAGCGGTGCGTCAACGCCCACTGTAACAGCCAGATCAGGCCAGCACAAACCAGCGTCAAAGCCATCGTTAGCAGGGTTCCCCAGAGGATTGGAACGACCTGCTGGTTTTGCAGGCCATCGAAGAGCAGCTGACCGAGCCCCCCGGCATTGATCGTGGCGGCAATCGTGGTCATCGCCATCGTCGACGCCAGGGCCACCTGGATGCCGCTGAAGATCGCCGGCAGGGCCAGGGGCAGCTGAACCTTGGTGAAGGTCTGCCACCGGGTCATTCCCATCCCGTGCGCCACCTCGACCAGGGCCGGGTCCACCCCCTGGATTCCGGTAATGAAGGACCGCAAGAGGATGTACTCACAGTAAACCGTCAAGACGATCACCGCCGTCCGCATTCCCAGTCCGGAGAAGGGCAGCAGGAGAGCGAAGAAGGCAAAGCTGGGGATCGAGTACAGTAAGGAGAAAAAGTAGACTAGGCCGTTCAGCCAGTTCCGGCGGCGCAGAAAGACCAGGACTAGCACCATCGCCACCAGCAAAGCAATCAACAGTGATAACAAGACCATCTGGGCGTGCTGGCCGACCTCCTGCAGCATCTCGGTGGAATTCATCTGCCAATACTCAATCATGGGCCCGCCCCCATAACTGCTCATTCTGCTGGACGGTTCCCAGCAGTTCCTTGACGAAAGCCGTTGCCGGGTGGGTGACCACTTCCTCAGGGGTCGCAAACTGTTCGATCTGGCCGTCATGCATCACCATCACCCGCTGGCCAAGGAAGAGGGCCTCGTTGATGTCGTGGGTGACAAAGAGGAAGGTCTTATTAGCCAGACTATCGTGGATCCGCTTAATCTCCCGCTGCAGCTCCAGCCGGGTCAGGGCATCCAGCGCCCCAAACGGTTCATCAAACAGGACATAGGGCGGGTTGGTCGCCAGGGCCCGGGCCACGCCGACCCGCTGCTGCTGACCGCCCGACAGCTGGCTGGGGTAACGGTCCGCAAAGCTATCTGGGTCGAGCTGGACCAGTTGGAGGAGCTCTGTTACACGTGAAACAATCTTCTCATGCGGCCAATTCAGCATCTTCGGAACCACCCCGATATTTTGGGCAATCGTCATGTGCGGGAAGAGGCCGATCTGCTGAACCACATAGCCGATGTGCCGGCGCAGGTTAACCAGGTCTTGGTCAGCCAGCTTCTTGCCCCCGATCAGGATCTCCCCGGCACTCGGTTTCAGGAGCCCGTTGACCATCTTAAGGAGGGTCGTCTTCCCGCTCCCCGAGGAACCAAGGATGGTGACAAACTCTCCCTCCTGGACGGTGAAGGAGAGGTCCGGGATGACCAAGTTGTCACCGAAGCTTTTTTGGACGTACTTAAATTGAATACTTGTTTTGGTCATTGCGTTGTACCTTCCTAATCAAAAAATCAAAACCGAGCATTGATAACAGCGAAAGCAGGGCCACACTAACCCCACCGATCACGACGTAGGACATATCGTACAGGCCCAGGCCGGTGAAGATCAACGTCCCCAGGCCGCCGGCGCCGATGTAGGTAGCCAAGGTTGCACTGGCGATAATTTCGACCAGGGCCAGCTTGATTCCGTTCAGGATATAGGGCATCGCCAGCGGAACCTCGATCTGCCGCCGCAGCTGTCGCCGGTCCATTCCCAACGCCAGCCCCACCTCCTTGTAGGTAGGGCTGACCTCGTTAAAACCGAGGATGGTGTTGATCATCAACGGTGGCAAGGCCAGGACTACCAGGGCGATCAGGGCTGGCACCACCCCGGTCCCGATAAATGGGATCAACAGGAATAACAGGGCCAGGCTGGGGATGATCCGCAGTACCTGGGCGAAGGCGGTGCAAAAACTGGCCACCGCCTTAACCCGGGAGCCAAGGTAGCCCAGTGGCAAGGCGATCACCATCGCAATGGCCAGCGCGCTGATGCTCAGCAGGATGTGCTGGCCGACATATTGCCAGTACTGGCCGCTGTCTGTTTGAAAATAATGAATAATCTGTGCTAACAAGGGTTGCCTCCTGATACAAATAAAGCTGTGACCTGTTTATCACAGCTTCCTGACAATTTACTTCATGTTCTTATTATACCAATTCTGGGCGACGGTCCGATAATTTTGCCCGTCGACACCGACTTCCTTGTTCAGCTGGGTCACGGTCTTGGTGGTCAGCTTGGCATCAACCTTGTTCAGCGTCTTCTCCATCTTCGGGTAACGCTTGACGGCCTGCTTGTTAGCCAGCGGAACCAGGTTGTATGGCGGCCAGATGTTCTTGTTATCCTTGACCAGTTGGAACTTGCTGGTGGCCAGCTGACCGTCTGTCGTGGAGACTGGAGCGGCATCGGCCTTGCCCTGCGCCATGATCTTGTAGAGCAGGTTAGCATCGTAGTCCTTGATCGACTTGAAGTTGAACTTGCCATAGGCCTTGTTCATGGCCGGCAGTGCATCCGGCCGCTTTTCAAACTCCCCCTGGGAGGCAAAGCGGATCTTGCCCGCCTGCTTCTGGAGGTCGCTCAAATCTTTAATGTGGTACTTTTTAGCCACGCTGGTCCGAATGCCGACCCCCTGCCGGTTATCATCGGGAGCGTAGTTAAAGGTGGTCAGGCCATCCTTGGCGACCCCTTTGTGGGCCAGGCTGGCCATCTGGGCAGCGGACTTGCCCTGACCATTCTTCTTCAGGTAGGCCGTCACAATCGTCCCCGTATATTCAGGGTAGACATCTACCTGGCCAGTCTTCACAGCCCGGTAGACCACTGAATTAGAAATATTCTGCTTCCGGATCACCTTATAGCCGGCGTGCTCAAGGGCGATGGCGTAGATCTCGCTGACCGTCTTGCTCTCCGGAACACTCTTGGAACCAACAATGATCGGTTTATTGCTGGCAGCACTGGCGGTTGCCGGCGCTACGGCCCCCATCAATAGGGTCACGATTGCTAACAGGGCCGCCGCTACTATTTTCTTAAATTGCATGTCGATATCGCTCCCTTTGTAACTTATTAAGTTTCATCGACACTCATTATAAATTCTCAATTAACGTTTGTCAACTGATTCATTGTTGATATTTGTAACTTAATAAATTACAATAATAGCAGAAGGAGTGATTAAGATTGAAGATTTCAACCCGATTCAGTGATAGCATTCATATCCTTGCTTTCATCAATATCTATCACGGCAAGGTTCCCCTAACTAGTAACAATATTGCTTCCAGCATCGGGACATCCCCAGTGGTGGTCCGGCGCCTGATGAGTCAGTTGCGGAAGGCAGGGTTACTCAATACCGTCCACGGGGCCGCCGAGCCGTCCCTGGCTAAGGACCCAACTGCCATCTCACTGTACGACGTGTTCCTCGCGGTTGAGGACAACCCCCACCTCTTTACAATCGACCACAAGACCAATCCAGAATGCATTGTCGGCGGCAACATCCAGGAAACCCTCACCGAGGCCTACCACCAGGCCGAGGTAGCGGCAGAAGCTAAACTAGCCCGGACCAGCCTCCAGGACATCATCGACACCATCCTGGTTAAGCAGGCCCAAAAAGAAGCTCAACAGAGAAAGGAAGATTAACTTATGAAGTACATGATCACTGGCGCCACCGGCCACCTCGGCCAAAAGGTGGTGGTCCAGCTCAGTAAACTAACCGCTAAGCAAAACATTCGTCTGGGCGTTCACACCCCGGCCAAGGCCGCCCACTTTAAGGACAAAGGCTACGAGATCGCGGTGATCGACTACCAAGACGTTGCCAAGATGACGGCCGCCTTCACGGGCGCGGACGTCCTCATCTACATCCCCAGTCTGACTTACGACGTCCAAGGCCGGATCAACGAGTTTGAAAACTCTCTGACGGCCATGGAGCAGGCCGGAGTCAAGAACCTGGTCGACGTCAGCTTCATTGCCGACCAGTACAACAACCCCTTCCAGATGGCCGGCTACTACGCCTACCTCCCTGCCCGGCTCGCCTCATCAGGCCTTCAGTACGCGGTCCTCAAAAACGCCCTCTACGCCGACCCGCTGATCCCCTACCTGCCCGAGCTGATCGAACGGCAGAACGTCATCTACCCGATCGGTGACCAGGCGATGAGCTTCATCAGCCGGCAGGACAGCGCCGAGGCCATCGCCAACGTGGCCGTCAAGCCCTACCTCCGTGACCATGGGCAGAACTACCTGCTCTCCATGGAGCAAAACTACAACATGGTAGAGCTGGCGCATCTGATGACCCAGACAACCGGTAAGCAAATCGGCTACGCACCGGTGACCATCCAGAAGTTCGCCGACATCTACCGGGCTGAGAGTAACGGGGACGAGCTCGCCTCTATGTACCACGCCGCAGCCATGGGCTTGATGGACGGCGTCACCCGCGACTTCCGCCACATCACCGGCCACGCTCCGCAGAATATGGAAAGCTTCCTTAAGGAAAACTATCAACATTAATAACACTCAACTCAAAAGGCGCCGTACGATCAGCCAGACCGTACGACGCTTTATTTTGAATAAAACCTGCGTGAACCAAAAAACGGGAACCCTCCGCAACGATGGTCTCCCGTTTTGCTTATTTTTAGAACCAGCTGCGCAGCCAGTTGACGAACTTGTCCCACCAGGATATCGCCTTCTGCTGGGCCGCCTGACCGTCAGCCGAGTTGAGGAACTTCTTGGCCTTGTTCATGATGTCCCCAGAGGAGTTCTTAACGTTCTTGATCGTGTCGCTGACGTGGGAACTGTAGTCCTTGCTGGAACTGATCGGTGAGTTGTTAAACTGCACCAGGGCGTTGACGATCGGCCCGGTATAGTTCTTGGTCTGATTATAGATGTTGCGCTCCTGCAGGTTCTGGTTAAACGTGTTCTGGATCTCCGTCTTAGTCGGCGTCTCACCCTGCTTCTTCTGCTGGTTGATCGACTTAGTGGTATCACCGACCGCCGCCATCAGCTTACCAGAATAGGAGCTGTCGTCCTTGTTGGCCTCGATTGCCCCATTGGTGGCGTCCAGCATCTGGTTGGCAGACTGGGTGTTCTGACTGTCGAGATCGACCCCGTCGGCCGCAATGGCCTTGTAGACCCCGGTTAGGGCCGACTCACCAGAAACCGGCCGGTTAGCGCTGACGGTGATCGTCACGTCGGTTACCCCGGCCATCTGGGCAACCATCGCGTACTGTTGTGCGGTGACCTTGGTGATGTTGTTGTCACCGTTGAACTTCTTGACGTTGACCTGAACCCCAGAACTCGGGTCGGTTGGAACAATCGAAACTGAGCTGACCATGGCCGCATTGGTGGTCGAGCCGTTCGGGTTGATGTACTTCTGATAGTCACTAGCCGTTGCCGTCAGATTTGTGAAATCATCCCCGACTGCCAGGACCTGGTTCAGTTCATCCTTGTCCGTTGCTCCGGCCCCGTAGACCACGTAGGACTTCTTCAGGGTGTGGGTTTGGTTCTGACTGGCTGAGCTGGCACTGCTAGCAGAAGTGCTGGTAACTTGGTCATCAGCATGCACCACGGCCTGACTGACCGGTACCGCTAACAGCGTTAATGTTAAGGCAGAAGCCGTCAGGATTTTGGCTAATTTTGCAGATTTCATCTTTATTTTCTCCGTTCCTTAGTTTCTCACCTATCATAGGTGAACCGGTCATAAATTACCAGCCTTCTGGTAAATTTTTAGAACAGTTTTACGAAACAAAAAAGATCCTCGCCGCTCTGGCGCGAACCTTCTTTAATCACTTAGCGTAGAAGTGTTGCCACTCCTTGTTAACATTTTGACGAGTCGTCTTTGTTCCGGCCCACGATGGCACCTTGACGACCCCATCGATCTTGTTCTTCGGCACGAAGCCCCAGTAACGACCATCATTAGAAACGCTCCGGTGGTCCCCCAGGACGAAGTATTCGCCCTTTGGTACCTTCGTGGCCCCATTGTTCTTCAGCCAGCTGTTTTGAACGGAGATACTCTTCAGGTTCCAGTTCCCGGTTCCTGCATCCCGTTGACTCATGCTGATGTAGCTCTGGTTAATCTTCTTGCCGTTAACGTAGATGTTACCATTCTTGGAACGGACCGTGTCCCCCGGCAGACCAATTACCCGCTTAACGTAGTCGGTCTTAACGGCGACCTGCGGATCAACCCCGTTGGCATCAAAGATCACGACGCTCCCGTGGTGGATCTGGGACCGCTTCAGGCAGAAGACCCGCTCGTTATTCTGCAGGTTGGGCTGCATCGAAGGCCCGTCGACCCGGACAACTTGGAACAAAAACTGTTTAATCAGCAGGGCGATCAACAGTCCGATCACAATCGGGATCACCCAGCTCATCACTTGCCGAAATGTTTTCATATCTTACGCCTCATTCATCACTATTTTTCAATCTCATCAATATAATCATGGGCAATCTTACTGTCAGAAGCATATGGCGTGTTCACACCCTTAATCTTCTGGTAAGGATCTTCGCCCTTCCCGGCCAGGACCACGATGTCGCCATCCGTACTCCCATCAATCGCCTGCTTGATCGCGCTGGCCCGGTCCATGATAAACTGGACCGTCCCGACCTGCTCGTGGTCGATGTAGGAGTCAATCTCCTTGGCGATCTTCATTGGGTCCTCAAAGCCAGGGTCGTCAGTCGTCAGGATGATCCGCTCCGGGTGTTCCTCCGTCAGGCCCTTGCCCAGTCCGGGCCGCCGGGAAATTCCCTTATCACCGGCTGACCCCAGCACAACCGTCACCTTACCGGCATTGGTCTGCCGTTTCAGGAAGGCCAATAGCCGCTTGGTGCTGGCATAGTTGTGGGCATAGTCAACATAGATTGTCCCGTGGTGCTTCGTCGTCAGCATTTCCATCCGGCCCCGGATATGAACATGGTTAAGCGTTGCCGCAGCATCTTCTGCCTTGGCCCCTGCCAGGCCGCTGGCAATCACGGCCGCCACCGCATTACCCTCATTGTAGTCGCCGGGTACACTGGTTGTATAGCGGTGATCCAGCCCAAGGTGACGGGCCCGGTCGGACAGGGCCGCCAGTTCAAACTCGCTCTCATGCAGGTCCTCAAGGTCATTGCGGTACTCGAAGTCCAGTTGCCGGTCGTCTGGCAGGTCAACCTTAGCTCCGTGCCGGGCAAACAGGTAGATATTCTCCGGCTGCGTGGTTGCCTTGGCCGTGTAATAAACATCTGTGAAGTGCTGGGTCTCAGCATTGATCACGCACGTATCGGCATTAACCAACAGTTGTTCCTTGCAGTGCAGGTAATCCGCAAAAGTTGGGTGCTCATTGCGGCCGATATGGTCGGGGGTGATGTTTAAGAAGATCCCAACATCATAATGCAGGCCATAAACCCGATGCTTCTTGTACGCCTGGGAGGAGACCTCCATTACCAGGTGGGTCATCCCATTATTAACGGCGGCTCGCATGTCGTGGAAGAGGTCCAGCGACTCCGGAGTCGTCAGGTCCGACTTAAACTTGTCGCCCGGCTGGTTGCCCAAAACCCGGTCCAGGGTCGAGAACAGGGCCACGTGATCATCGGTTGCCCGCTTGAGGATGTGGTCGGCAAAGTAGGCCGTCGTGGTCTTCCCCTTCGTCCCCGTGATGGCAATGATGAACAGGTCGTTCTGTGGGAAGCCATAGAAGGCCGCGCCCAGCAGGGCCATGGCCTTCTGCTCGTCCTTGACGATAATTGCCGGCAGGCCCTGTCCTTCCGGATACTCCTGTTCGGCAACGTAAGCAATCGCGCCCTTCTCATTGGCCATCGCCAAGTACTTCGGCATGAAGTTCCCCTTGCAGAAGAACAGTGTCCCCTGTTCGACCCGCCGTGAATCATAGGATACAGCGGTTGCGGTAAAATCGGTTAAATTGCTGACGTGATCCAGTAAATGGTGCTCACGCAATAACGCTAGCATTGGCGTAACATGCAATTCCATTTGTAATTGACCCCTCTTATTTTTCTCTCTTAAAAGTCTATTATTTCATTTTTTAGGCTAAATGTGAATATATGGCAGTCAATCGTCACGAAATTAACATAAATAAAAGCTAGCTCACGGTATTTTATGAGCTAGCTTGAATAATTATTTAGTTTTGGCATTTTATTTAATTTTATATCCGAACCTAGTGACCAATCAATTTGAAGCCCATTGGTATCACAAACCTTTCGTCTTCCTCGAGGTCTACAATCTTTAGCTTACTGCCCGAATCATCTTCGTCATGGTACTCATCTCACAATTAAGAAACCTTAGTGACTTACCTCAACACAATTGCCCATTGGTATCACTCCGTTCTCTCAATTCCAAGCAACGGCAACGTTAACTTACTGCTCGAATCATCCTTATCATTGGAGTCACCTCACTAGGTATTACCTTTTCTACACTTATAGTATAGCATTTCTTGTTAGCGCTTTCAACTATTACAAAAAGAAATCACCCACCGTAGTAAATGAGTGATTTGATTGACCTATGCTTCGGCAGCAGCAGGCTGCTTAGCGCGGTCGATGCCGGACTCATCCGGCTTGAACTTGTCGATGAAGTACAGCTTGTACCAAACGAGGAAGGTGTAGACTGTCCAGATCTTCCGCCGGCCATCGATCTTGCCGGCAAAGTTATCGTCAGCCAGCTTCAACAGCTTATCCTGGTCAAAGAATTCACTGACAAAGTCCTGTTCGAACATTTCACGAACGATCTCGTAGTACTTCTTCTCCCGCAGCCATTCACGAACTGGGGTTGGGAAACCAAGCTTTGGACGGGTGGCCCATTCTTCTGGCAGGTGCCGGTTGGCCGCCATCCGGAATGCCCACTTGGTCCCCTTGTAGTTGAAGAGGTAGTTGGTTGGCGTGGTTTCCGCCACCTTCATAACCTCCTTGTCCAGCAATGGAACCCGGATTTCAACCGAGTTGGCCATACTCATCTTGTCGGCCTTCAGGCAGATATCACCGGGCATGAAGCGGTGCAGGTCCACGTATTGCTTCTTGGCCACTTCGTTCATGTCCTTCTTCTCGTCACACTTGTCGTAGAGCGGCTTGAGGAGGTCGGTGATGGATGGGCCATCCTGGTAGTCCGGCTTCAGGTACTCGTTGGCTTCAGTTGGGCTGAAGATGTAGGCCTGCCCGATGAAAGTGTCGCGGGCCGGTGCCAGGTTCCGGTAAAGGTGTTCGGAACCGTGGAACTGCTTGCCTTCCAGCCACTTACCTAGCTTGTAGCGCTTTTCTTTCGGCAGCTTCTTCAGCTGGTCAGTGACCCACCGCAGGAACTTGATCTTGGTGTTGAAACCGTAGGCCGTGTAACCGGCGAAGAGTTCGTCGGCCCCTTCCCCAGACAGGAGGGCCTTGTAGCCGTTGTCCTTAGCCAACTTGTTCAGGAAGTAGAGCGGCACCACGGACGGGTTGGAGTCTGGTTCGTCCAGGTAGTACTGGATCAGCGGGAAGGTCTTGAAGGCTTCCTCATCCGTCAGCAGCTTATCGGTGTTCTTCAGCTTCAGCTTGGCGGCCAGTTCACGGGCCTGCTTGGTTTCATCATAACCACTGTCAAACCCGATTGAGAAGGTGTTGTTCGGCCGCATCAGTGCCGTTACCAGACTGGAGTCCACTCCGGCAGACAGGAAGGAGCCAACCTTGATTCCCTTATCTGCAAAGGTGTGGGCCTTAACGGAGTCCTTAACCACGTTGTCGATGTTGTCAACAGCCTGGTCAAAGGGCTCGTCCTTTGGTTCGAAGTCCTCGTCCCAGTACTGGGTCATCTCAAACTTCCCGTCCTTGTAGGTAAAGTAGTGGGCCTCTGGCAGGCGGTAAACGTCCTTGAAGAAGGTCTCCTGGGTGACGTTGTACTGGAAGGTCATGTAAGACTTGAGGGCCCGCTTGTTCAATTCCATCTTGAAGTTCGGGTGGTCCAAGAAGGCCTTGATTTCGGAACCGACAAAGAAGGTCCCGTTCATCTTAGCGTAGTAGAGGGGCTTGATCCCAAAGTGGTCCCGGGCACCAAACATTTCCTTCGTCTTCTTGTCCCAGATGACGAAACCGAACATCCCGCGGAGCTTGTTGACGATCTCCTTGCCCCACTGTTCGTAACCGTGCAGGATAACTTCCGTGTCGGCATGGGTCTTGAAGGTGTGCCCGTCCTCGATTAATTCTTCACGCAGTTCTTCGAAGTTGTAAATTTCACCATTGAATTCGATGGCTTTGGAACCATCTTCGTTAAAGATTGGCTGGTTACCGGACTTAACATCGACAAAGCTGAGTCGCCGGAAGCCAAGGGCGACATCATCATCCACGTATTGGCCCTCGGCATCGGGGCCCCGGTGAATGATCCGGTCTTTCATTTTTTTAATTAATTGGTCCTTAATTTGTGGTTTTTCATTATCAACAAATGCAACAATCCCACACATTCTAAAGTACCTCTTCTTTCCCTAGATTAATCCGCTGATCGCCCGGACGATTGCGGGTGACGATCAGTAAAAAAGTGCGTAATTAAACTTGAAACTAAATTATATCATATTCAGGCCAATACTTCTGTAATATTCCCTCGGTCCCGAAAAATGGTCCTCTCCCCTGGTTTAGCCCATTAACCAAAAAAGGGGCCGTAACAAAAGCGCCTTCTGTTACAGCCCCTAATATTTACGAGTTTCTTAAAAGCAACAGTTAAGCTATTCCAGACTCAGCAAAATCACTGTTCGTTCTTCTTGGAGAACTTCCCTTGCCGGACGTAAACACTCAGGATGGCGATATCCGCCGGGTTAACCCCGGAGATCCGGGAAGCCTGGGCCAGGGTCTCTGGCCGAATCTTCTCCAGCTTCTGCCGGCCTTCCGTTGCCAGGCCATCGATGTCCTCGTAGTCAATGTCAGATGGAATCCGCTTAGCTTCCATCCGCTTCATCCGTTCAACTTTGACCTCTTCCTTCTTGATATAGCCGGCATACTTGAGCTGAATTTCAACCTGCTCAATCACGTGCCGGTCCAGAGTCTCCTGGGGAGCCGGAATAAAGTTCAGCAGAGTCTGGTAGTCGAAGTATGGCCGCTTCAGCAGGTCGGCGGCAGCGACCGCGTCTTTCAGCTGGTTGTCACCATGCTGCTTAATGAAGGTATTGATCTTCTCATCGCTTGGCTTGAGCTTGATCAACTTCAGCCGCTTGATCTCGGCAGCTACCTTGGCCTTCTTGTCCTCCATCTTGGCCAGTCGTTCATCGCTGACCAGGCCGATCGCGTGGCCCTTCTCCATCAACCGGAAGTCAGCGTTGTCGTGACGGAGGATCAGCCGGTATTCAGCCCGACTCGTCAATAGCCGGTAAGGTTCCTTGGTCCCCTTGGTAACCAGGTCATCGATCATGACCCCGATATATGCATCCGAACGCTTGAGAACAAACGGCTTCTTGCCCTGGGCCCGCAGTCCGGCGTTGATCCCGGCGATCAGACCCTGGCCGGCCGCCTCTTCGTAACCGGAGGAACCGTTCGTCTGGCCCGCCGTGTAGAGGTTCTTGACAATCTTCGTCTCCAGGGTTGGGTGCAGCTGGTATGGGGCCACCACGTCATACTCGATGGCATAACCGGGCCGCATCAGTTCGGCATGTTCCAGCCCCTTGATGGAGTGGACGATCTTGTTTTGGATTTCCTCAGGCATGGAAGTGGAAACCCCGTCGAGGTAGTACTCATCGGTGTCCCGGCCCTCGGGTTCCAAAAAGACCTGGTGGCGGGACTTGTCAGCAAACCGGACGATCTTATCTTCAATTGATGGGCAGTAGCGGGGACCAACCCCCTTGATTACCCCGGAGAACATCGGGGCCCGGTTCAGGTTGGCCCGGATGATTCCGTGAGTCGTTGGGTTAGTGTAGGTCAGCCAGCAGGCTAGCTGGTCACTGACGGAGATGTACTGGCTGTCGGGCGTGTCGAAACTGAAGTGGTGCGGTTCTTCATCCCCGGACTGGATGTCGGTCTCATCGAAGTTAATGGTGTTCCCATTAACCCGCGGCGGCGTCCCGGTCTTGAACCGTTCCAGGTCAAAGCCGAGGTCCTCCAGGTTCTCCGACAGCTTGACCGCGGACTTGGAGTTGTTGGGGCCAGACTGGTACTGCAATTCACCGATAATGATCTTGCCCCGGGCGGCCGTTCCCACCGTCAGGACGACCGTCTTAGCGTGGTAACGGGCCCCGGTGTTGGTGATGACCCCCTTGCAGACGCCATCTTCAACGATCAGCTTGTCAACCGTGGCCTGGCGAAGGGTCAGGTTTGGTTCCCGTTCAATGGTCAATTTCATCTGCCGGTGGTAGGCGTGCTTGTCGGCCTGGGCCCGCAGTGCACGAACAGCCGGGCCTTTCCCGGTGTTGAGCATCCGCATCTGAACATAGGTCTTGTCGATATTATGGCCCATTTCACCACCGAGGGCATCGATCTCCCGGACCACGATTCCCTTGGCCGGGCCCCCGACAGACGGGTTACATGGCATAAAGGCCACCATTTCCAGGCTGATCGTTACCAACAGGGTTTTATTCCCCATCCGGGCAGCAGCTAAGGCAGCCTCACTTCCGGCATGACCGGCACCGACAACAATGACATCATAGTCGCCGCCCTCGTACTGAACGGCGTCCGAAGTTTTTAATGATTCTGCAGACTTCATAACTTTCCCTACTTTCCTAGGCAGAATTGACTAAACAGTTGATCGAGCAGCTCGTCTTGGTAGCTATCCCCGGTAATCTCACCGAGCAGGTCCCAGCACCGGGTCATGTCGATCTGAACCAGGTCGACCGGCATCCCGTCCGCGATCCCCTTTAAGACATCGTTTAAGGCATCGTTGGCCTGGTGGAGGAGGCCGATGTGGCGAGCATTAGTAACCATGACATTGTTCTGGCTGCTCTCGATTCCCTGATCAAAGAACATGTGGCTAATTTGCTGGCCGAGCTGGTCCATCCCCTCGTGTTTGACGATCGAGGTTTCAATCAAGGCATCGTCGCCCACCAGCTTCTTCAGGCGGTCCAGGTCCAGCTTGCTTGGCAGGTCGGTCTTGTTCAAGATGACGATCCGCTGCTTGTCCTTGGTTGCTGCCAGCAGCTTCTCGTCCTCGTCGGTCAGCGGTTCGGAATTATCGATCAGCAAGAGGACCAGGTCAGCCGCGTCCAGGGCCTTGCGACTCCGCTCCACCCCGATTTTCTCGACTGTGTCGGCGGTGTCGCGGATTCCCGCAGTATCGATCAGCTTCAACGGTACCCCATTGACGTTGACATACTCCTCGATCACGTCCCGGGTCGTCCCGGCCACGTTGGTCACGATTGCCTTGTCCTCGTGAAGCAGAGAGTTCAGCAGACTGGACTTGCCGACGTTCGGCCGGCCGATGATCGCGGTGGCTAGGCCTTCGCGCAGGACCTTCCCCTGCTTAGCCGTCTTGAGCAGGGCTTGGATCCGTTGTTGGATCTCCGTAGCCTTCTCCTTCAGCATCTTGGTCGTCATTTCCTCGACATCATCGTACTCAGGGTAGTCGATGTTGACCTCGACCTGGGCCAAAACATCCAGGATGTCCTTGCGCAGGTGCCGGATCAGGCGGGAAAGGTCCCCATCCAATTGGTTCAGGGCCACCTTCATCGACTTGTCCGTCTTAGCCCGAATCAGGTCCATCACTGCTTCGGACTGGGAGAGGTCAAGCCGGCCGTTCAGGAAGGCCCGCTTAGTGAACTCACCCGGTTCAGCCATCCGGGCCCCGTAGCTCAGTACCAATTGGAGGATCCGGTTGGTGGCGAGCAGGCCCCCGTGACAGTTGATTTCAACCACGTCTTCCCGGGTGTAGGTGTGTGGTGCCAGCATCACTGAAACCATCACCTCATCGACCTCTTGCTTGGTATCGGGATCAACAATGTGGCCATAGTTGATTGTGTGGCTGGCCACCTTGCTCAGGTCCTTGCCCTTGTAGATTCGCTGCGCCACCTTGAGGGCATCATCACCGCTGATCCGGATGATTGAGATACCACCCTCGCCAACCGGGGTTGAGATAGCCGCAATCGTATCTGCCTCACTGTTTGCCATTATCTGCACTCCTTTCTAATAAAAAAAGTGCCCAGTCCACGTCTGAAGGCATTTCTGCCATCACCATGGTCAAAGCACTTTCACTACTTTAACTGATTTAATTTAATAACCGACAATATTCTAAAATCATCAATGATAAATGTCAACCAAAGACTTTCCGCTTAGTTCTGCGGAGCCACCACTACGCTGCGGTAGGGTTCGCGGCCGTGCGAGTATGTCTTTACGTGGGGATTATCTTCCAATTCCTTATGCAGCTGCTTGCGTTCCCGGGCTGGCATCGGGTCGAGGAAGACTGCCTGGCCACTGGCGACCACCTCGGTCTCAGCATGCTGAGCCAGTTCATGCAAGGTCTGCCGCCGCCGTTCACGATAATTTGAGGTGTCGAGCATCACCACCGTCTTCGGGGCCCCATGATAGTTCATAAAGACGTTGCTCAGCTGCTCCAGTGCGTTAATTCGTTGACCGTGACGGCCAATCACCCGTCCTGGTTCCGGCGACTTGATGTCAACGGTGATCGCGTGAGCTTCAACCGCCGTGATCGTCGGTACCGTCCCGATCCCCAGGTTCTTGAAGATCTCCTGCAGGTATTCCACCAGCTGGTCACCGGCAGTCCGCACCTTCTTCAGGTTGGCAGCGTGCCGCGCCTTGATGACGGCCGGATCCAGGTCATCCCCCGCAGCGACAGCCGGTTTTGCCGGAGCTTGCGCGGCGGCTGATTTTACCGGCGCTGACGAGGCAGGCGTCTTAACCTCTTTCGCCGCCTTTGGCTTGTGGGCAGCAATTGGTTCGGCACTGATCTGGGCTGGTCGCCGGCCGATTCTTAAAAAGCCCCGACGCGGTTCCTGAAGAACCTTGATCGTCAGCTGGTCAACGGGAACCCCGAGGGCCGCACCCGCCGCCTGTTTGGCTTCTTCAATTGTTTTACCAGTATAGATTGGCATCTTAATTCATTCCTTTGCATCAAGTTCTTCTATATATTGTACCCTGTTCGTCAATGACGGGCGAACAAAAAAAGCCGGCCACCGCACTTGGTACCCAGCTTCAATTGATTAATTTACTTGCGGCGACTCTGGTAGGCACGGCGCTTGGCCTTCTCCAGCTTCCGCTTCTTGTGCCGTTCCTCGCGCTGCTTCTCTTCTCGTTCCCGACGAATCTTGAATGGGTTCTGGATCAGCAGGGTCTGAACCACCTGGAAGGCGTTAGAAACCACCCAGTACAGAGTGATGGCAGAGGAGAAGCCCAGGGCCATGAAGAATACCATGATCGGCATGAACCAGGTCATGGCGGTGGTCATCCCGTTCCGCTCCGGCATCGAGGCCATCGACAGCCACGAACTGATGAAGGTGAAGAGGGCGGCCAGAATCGGCATGACGTAGTACGGATCGGTGTGCCCCAATTGCATCCAGAGGAAGGTCCCCTGCTTCAGTTCCGGCGTCCGCCAGATAGCCTGGTACAGGGCCCACATGATTGGCAGCTGAATCAAGAGCGGCAGCATGGAGGCCATCGGGTTAACCCCGGCTTCCTTGTAGAGCTTCCGTGATTCTTCCTGCAATTTCATCATTGAGTCCCGGTCCCGCGACGAGTACTTCTTCTGCAGGGCCTTCAGCTTCGGCGTCAGTTCCTGCGTCTTCAGCATCGTCCTCGTCTGGTAGAACATCAGCGGCAGCAGCAGCACCCGGATGATCAGCGTGAAGACAATGATCCCCATTCCGTAACCGCCGATGTGGTTAGAAAGCCAGATGATAAACTGCGAGAAATTATAAACAATGTAGTGATCCCAAAAGCCGGTACTGTTCTTCGTAACCGGCGCATTGGAACAGGCTGCCAGCAGCAGGGTCAGACTCATTACCGCTGACAGGCTCAAGATCTTCTTTCGTTTCTTTATCAAAACGTGTTCCTCACTTTTCATTTAATAGGTCTGCCCGCTTTAAGGCGTGGACAAGGTTCTTTTTCACTTCAGGCATCTCCAGGCCGTCTGCAGCCGGACGGGCGATCACCAGGAAGTCAACGTCCGGCTTGAGTTGGGGCTTGACCTCTAGCAGGGTCTGGCGAATGCGGCGCTTGACCCAGTTCCGGTGAACGGCATTCCCAATCTTCTTACCGACAGAGATTCCCACGCGAAAATGCTTTTGGCCTGGCTTTTTCATCTGGTAAATGATGAATTTACGGTTGGCGACGGAATTATGGGTTTCAAAGACCCGTTGAAACTCACTTTCCTTTTTTACTCGGTATGATTTTCTCATTTGTATAATCCCTAGCCTTACATTTAGATATGAAAAAAGGGCCAGGCAAACGTCCGCTAACTAAACAAAGCGGCCTGCCCTGCCCTAACACAATAAAAAAAGCCACTATAAAAGTGGCCGTGTGGTTATGCAGATAATACTTTTCTGCCCTTTTGACGCCGACGTGCTAATACCTTACGGCCGTTACTGGTGCTCATGCGCTTACGGAAGCCATGGACACGTGCACGGTGACGCTTCTTTGGTTGAAACGTGCGCTTCATACAATTGCACCTCCTATTCAATTGAATGGGTTTGCTTTCTAGTCTAAAAAGACGTTCTCTTCAAACATACTTTGGAAGTATACCATACTTTTCGCAATTAATAAATGGCAAAAATTTATTTTAATTTTTTATTTATCCACAGAATGATAAAAAACTATGCACAGGCCTGTGCAACATATTTTGCTGTGGAAAACTATCCACCACAATATCTTGTAGTTATGCACAATTCACACCCTGTGACTAGAGTTATCCACAAGCAAGTGATTTGTTGTTCATAAGTGTTTGAAACGTTGGTATGATCGTATCTAGTTATCCACAATCACTGTGTATTCATCAATTTAGGACAGTACAGATCACAAAATCAACAACGCTTATCAAAAATACCACACAGTGTTGTGTAAAGAACTTTTCTGCTTATCCACCCTGTGGAAAACTTTTTAATCTAATGATAAAATACCGTTTGGAATTTTATATATTAGGAGGAATTATTTTGACTGAGCTCGATTCTCTGTGGGAAGCGATCCAAAATTCATTCCGTCAAAATACCACTAAGGTCACTTTTGACACCTTGATTGCTCCGGCAAAAGCAATTTCTCTCTCCCAAAACCAACTGACCGTTTTGACACCAACCCAGGTTCACCGGGACTTTTGGCGGCAAAACCTGGATGCCAAACTCAAAGAATATGCCCGCTTAGAACTGGGCCACGACATTGAGCCACGGTACGTTTTAGAGAGCGAGATTAAACCAACCCCCGATAATAACTCGGCGGCAAAACCGACTTTCGAGATGGATACCCCGCTTAATCCCCACTACAACTTCAGTACCTTCGTTGTTGGTGAAGGCAACAAAATGGCCCACGCTGCAGCATACGCGGTGGCCGAAAGCCCCGGCGGTCTGTACAACCCCCTCTTCATCTATGGAGGGGTGGGGCTTGGCAAGACCCACTTAATGGAGGCTATCGGGAACCACATGCTCCAGGCCAACCCTAAGGCCAAGGTCAAGTACATTACCAGCGAAGAATTTACGAATGATTTCATCAACTCCATCCAGAGCAATTCAATGGAGAAGTTTCGGGAGGAGTACCGGAACCTCGACCTGCTCCTGATCGATGACATCCAGTTTCTCGCTACTAAGGAAGGGACTCAGCTGGAGTTCTTCTATACTTTTAATGCTCTGCATGACCGAAAGAAACAGATCGTCATGACGTCCGACCGCATCCCCAACGAGATCCCCGAACTGCAGGATCGCCTGGTATCCCGCTTCCGCTGGGGCCTGCCGGTTGAAATCACTCCGCCGGACCTCGAAACGCGAATTGCCATTCTGCGGAGCAAAGTCGAAGAGGACCATATCCAGATCGGCAACGACACCCTGAACTATATTGCCGGTCAGATCGATACCAACATTCGTGAACTTGAAGGGGCCCTTAATCAGGTCCAGGCCTTTGCCAACCTCAGCGGGGAACCGATCACCCCTCACCTGGCCTCCCAAGCCTTGAAAGGATTACGGCAAAAGCAGCAGACCACTATCTCCATCGCCGAGATTCAAAAGCAGGTCGCCAGTTTCTACAATATTACCCAGAGTGACATCCTGGGAAAGAAGCGGGTCAAGCAGATCGTTGTTCCCCGTCAAATTGCCATGTACCTTTCCCGGGAACTGACCGACTTCTCCCTGCCGAAGATCGGCAACGAATTTGGCGGCAAGGATCACACGACGGTTCTTCACGCCATCGACAAAATCGAGGCGGCCCTCAAGAAGGACACCGATCTGCAGAAGGATATCAATAACTTGAAGGAGCGGCTCCACTCGTAGCCTGTGCACAACTGAAAAAGTTATCCGCATTTTTATCCACAGGTTATCAACAGCGATTTCAGCTTGATATCAAGGGGTTAGCGCACTTATCCACAGTATTAACATCCCCTACTACTACGACTATTTTTAAACTATAAAATATATTTATATATAAGGAGCAATCAACAATGAAATTCACTATCAACCGACCAGCATTCATCAGTCAGCTTAACAATGTGTTACGTGCCATTTCATCTAAGACAACTATTCCGATCTTGACCGGACTCAAGATGGTGGTTGATAAAGAAAGAATCATTTTAACAGGCAGCAACTCTGACATCACTATTGAAAGTGTTATCGATGCGAATAATCCTGACTACGATTTGACAGTAGAAGATTCAGGAGCCATTGTGTTACCCGCTCGCTTCTTTAGTGAAATAGTCAAGAAGCTCCCAGACAAACAGGTAACCATTGAAGTCACAAGCGGTTTCCAGGCTGATATTACTTCTGGAACTGCCAAGTTCCAAATCAACGGCCAGGATGCTGAAAACTTCCCGCACCTGCCAGAAGTTGAGACCGACAAGACCATTACGCTGCCCAATGATGTTTTACAAGAGGTCATTCGGCAGACGGTCATTGCCGTTTCCAAGCAGGAAAGCCGGCCAATCCTTGCCGGGATTCACATTACCCTGCATGATGGCCTGCTGACGGCCGTGGCCACCGATAGCCACCGTCTGGCACAACGGAAAGTGGCCCTAAAAGATGTTGACAACGGCATCGATTTTGACGTCATCATTCCGGGGAAGAGCATGAACGAATTGTCCGGAATGATCAGTGATGTCGACGAAGATGTCCTGGTTCAGGTAACGGAGAATCAGATTCTCTTCATCTTTGGCAACACCCACTTCTACTCCCGCCTGCTTGAGGGGAACTACCCAGAAACCAGCCAACTGATCCCTGATACGGCGGATACCACAGTTGAACTGGACGCCGGCAGCTTCCTCGCCTCCATTGAGCGTGCTTCTCTGCTGTCCCACGAAAGCCGCAACGACGTGGTTAAGCTTACATTGAAGCCAAGTGAAAACCTGGTCCGGATCAGCAGCGACTCGCCTGACATTGGGACGGTGGAAGAAGAGGTTGCCACTACTGCCTTGGACGGCAACGACCTTGAGATTTCATTCAACCCGAATTACATGAAGGATGCCCTGCGCTCATTCGGGCAGACGACCGTCAAGATTTCCTTCACTTCCCCATTGCGGCCATTTACCCTGGTCCCAACGGAAGACGGTGAAAACTTTGTCCACCTGATTACGCCGGTGCGGACGTTCTAACGTGAATAATTAAAGATCTATATTATTAAAAGTCACCTGCTTGATTGCGGTGGCTTTTAATTTTTCCTACTGGACAGTTTTTGAAGGCAAAAGTGACAGAAAGTGGCTTGATCGGCCCATTGACCATTTCAAAAGCAATTTTGATGAAAATGCCTCGAGGGACACTAACGGGCTGAGATTGGCTCTTAACGCCTATTTAGTGGATAACTGTGCTATAATAGAATAAGTAAAGTAGGTGAATTAGTGTGGAAGACAAGCAAATTACAATTGACCGCCCGTTTATCACGCTCGGCCAATTGCTAAAAGAAGAAGGAATCATTCCCACCGGTGGTGCCGCCAAGTGGTACCTCAAGGAAAACCAAGTCCTTGTTAACGGTGAGCCGGACGACCGGCGGGGACGGAAACTGTACCCCGACGACCAGGTTGTTCTTCCCGATTACCCAACGCTGGTTATCAAGGCTAAGTAGGCGACGGCGATGATTCTGACGGAATTACGGTTGCACAACTTCAGAAACTATCAGGATCTGACCGTTCACTTTGCCTCCGGGATCAACGTCCTGATTGGTCGGAACGCCCAGGGGAAGACTAACATGCTGGAGGCAATCTACGCCCTGTCACTGACCCGGAGCCACCGGACCAGCAATGACCGGGAGCTGATCAACTGGCAGGAGCAGTCGGCATCCATCAGCGGGGTGGTGCAGAAGGCAACGGGCAAGGTCCCGCTGGAACTGCAGTTTACCAAAAATGGTAAGAAGGCTAAGGTCAACCACCTTGAGCAGGCCCGGCTCGGTCAGTACGTTGGGCAGTTGAACACGATCCTGTTTGCCCCCGAGGACCTCTCGCTGGTGAAGGGGGCGCCCGCTGTTCGACGGCGTTTCATGGACATGGAATTCAGCCAGATGAGCAGCAAGTACTTGTACGATGCGAGTCAATTTCGCACGCTTTTGCGGCAACGCAACAAGTACCTGAAACAATTGAAATATGGCCAGCAGCATGACCGGGTTCTCTTATCGGTTCTGTCAGACCAGTTAGCAGCGTATGGTGCCGAGGTAATCGTTGCTCGGCATCATTTTTTGCAGCACTTGGAAAAGTGGGCAGCGGACCTGCACTACCAGATCTCCCTCAACCAGGAGAAGCTCCACCTGGCCTACGTGACCCAGGTGAAGGTGGACGATGAGACAACGGTCGACCAGGTTTACCACGAGCTGCTGGGGCAATACACGGATAACCAGGAACGGGAGATCGATCAGGGAACCACGATGTATGGTCCCCAGCGCGATGACATCCGCTTCATGGTTAACGGCAAGAATATCCAGGCCTTCGGTTCGCAGGGCCAGCAGCGGACGACCGCCCTGTCGGTCAAGCTGGCCGAGATCGACTTGATGAAGGAGCAGACGGGCGAATACCCGCTGTTGCTTTTGGACGATGTCTTGTCGGAGCTCGATCCGGTCCGGCAGACCCACCTGCTGACGGCGATTCAGGATAAGGTGCAGACCTTTCTGACCACCACCAGCCTGAGCGACGTGGCCCGGCAATTGATTAAGGAACCAACGATTTTTGAGATTAAACATGGCACTTTGGACAAGGAGGAAGCATAGTGAGCGACGAGCGTAAGGAAACAAAGGCTGAGCTGGCGAGCGAATACGATGCCAGCCAGATTCAAGTTCTGAAGGGGCTGGATGCGGTTCGCAAGCGTCCCGGAATGTATATCGGTTCAACGTCTGCACAAGGTTTACACCACCTTGTTTGGGAAATTGTCGATAACGGGATTGATGAGGCCTTAGCGGGCTTCTGTACCGAAATCAATGTTGAAGTTGAACCTGACAACAGCATCACGGTCCGCGATAACGGACGGGGGATCCCGGTTGACACTCAAAAGGAAACCGGCAAGCCGGCCCTGGAGACGGTTTTCACGGTCCTACACGCCGGTGGTAAGTTCGGCGGTGGCGGCTACAAGGTCTCCGGTGGTCTGCACGGGGTCGGGGCTTCAGTCGTTAACGCCCTGTCAACGGAGCTGGATGTTAAGGTGGCCCGGCAAGGCAAGCGCTACTACATGGACTTCGACCACGGTCACGTCAAGACGTCCATGAAGGTGGTTGATACGGGGCTGCCCGAAGACGTTCACGGGACCACGGTCCACTTCAAGCCGGACCCGGACATTTTCCGTGAGACCACGACCTACAACATTAAGACCCTGACCGACCGTCTGCGTGAGCTGGCCTTCTTGAACAAGGGCCTGAAAATCACAATTCAGGATAAGCGGAACCAGGACGCCGAACGCCAGGAATTCCTCTATGAAGGCGGAATCCGGCACTACGTTGAATACCTCAACCGGGGCCGAGAAGTTCTCTTTGATCCGCCGATCTACGTTGAAGGCAAGGAAAACAACATTACGGTAGAAGTATCCCTCCAGTACATCAACGGTTACCGGAGTGAGTTGCTGACTTTCACCAACAACATCCATACCTATGAAGGTGGGACCCACGAGACCGGATTCAAGATGGCCCTGACCCGGGTGATCAACGACTACGGCCACAAGAGCGGGGCACTGAAGAGCAACGAAACCCTCTCCGGGGATGATGTCCGTGAAGGGCTGATCGCGGTGGTTTCCATCAAGCACCCTGACCCGCAGTTTGAGGGCCAGACGAAGACCAAGCTGGGGAACTCCGATGCCCGGACAGCTACTGACCACATCTTTGCGGAGACCTTCAACCGCTTCTTGATGGAGCACCCGGACGAGGCCAAGAAGATCATTGAAAAGGGGCAGCTGGCTTCTAAGGCCCGGGTTGCGGCCAAGCGGGCCCGGGAAGTTACCCGGAAGAAGAGCGGCCTGGAAATTTCCAACCTGCCTGGTAAGCTGGCGGACAACACCAGCAAGGATCCGAACATCTCTGAACTGTTTATCGTCGAGGGGGACTCCGCCGGCGGTTCCGCTAAGCAGGGCCGCTCGCGGTTGACCCAGGCAATTCTGCCGATTCGGGGGAAGATCTTAAACGTTGAGAAGGCCACCCTGGACCGGGTCCTGGCCAATGACGAAATTCGTTCCCTTTTCACAGCATTGGGAACCGGCTTCGGTGACGACTTTGATATCACCAAGGCCAACTACCACAAGCTGATTATCATGACCGATGCCGATGTCGACGGGGCCCACATTCGGACTCTGCTCTTGACTCTGTTCTACCGGTTCATGAAGCCGATGATCACCCACGGCTACGTCTACATTGCGCAGCCGCCGTTGTACCAAGTTCGGCAGGGGAAGTTCGTCAAGTACATCGAATCTGACGAAGAACTGGAACGGGTTGTCAACTCCCTGCAACCGAGTCCCAAGCCGGTTATCCAGCGGTACAAGGGGCTTGGTGAAATGGATGCCGAACAGCTTTGGGAGACCACGATGGATCCTGAACACCGGCACCTGCTCCGGGTTCAATTGGACGACGCCAAGCAGGCGGACGAAATTTTCCCAATGCTAATGGGAACCAAGGTTGGCCCGCGGCGGGACTTTATCGAACGAAATGCCAAGTTTGTTGAGAACCTGGACCTGTAAAATAATCACGAGAAATTAAAAAAGGAGGAGCGGCATTGGCTGAAGAAGATATGTCAAACCGGATCACGGACGTCAAATTGACGAGCCAGATGAAGAACTCATTCCTGGACTATGCCATGAGTGTTATCGTCTCGCGGGCTCTGCCAGACGTGCGTGATGGCTTAAAGCCGGTTCAGCGGCGGATCCTTTACGGGATGAACGAACTGGGGGTTACCCCGGATAAGCCGTATAAGAAGTCGGCCCGGATTGTCGGGGACGTCATGGGGAAGTTCCACCCCCACGGTGACTCCTCGATCTACGAAGGGCTAGTCCGGATGGCGCAGGACTTTAGTTACCGTTACATGCTGGTTGACGGCCACGGTAACTTCGGGTCGGTCGACGGTGATAGTGCGGCCGCCATGCGTTATACCGAGGCGAAGATGAGCAAGATCGCGGTGGAAATGCTGCGCGATATCAACAAGGACACCGTGGATTTCCACCCCAACTACGATGGCACGGAAAAGGAGCCCGACGTTCTGCCGGCGCGTTTCCCAAACCTGCTGGTCAACGGGGCTTCCGGGATTGCCGTCGGGATGGCCACTAACATTCCAACCCATAACCTGGGGGAAGTCATCAGCGCCATTCACATGCTGATGGACAACCCAGACGCCACCACCGAGGACCTAATGAAGGTGCTGCCGGGACCAGACTTTCCAACCGGCGGGGTTGTCATGGGCAAGTCCGGGATCCGCAAGGCCTATGAGACCGGCCGCGGTACGATCATCGTGCGGGCCAAGGTCGACATTGAGGAACAAAAGAACGGCAAGCAGCGGATTATCGTCCACGAGATTCCGTACATGGTCAACAAGGCCAAGCTGATCGAGCGGATCGCCGAATTGGCCCGGAACAAGGAGATCGACGGGATCACCGACATCAATGATGAAACCGACCGCGACGGGATGCGGATCGTGATCGATGTCCGGCGGGATGCCAGCGCGGAGGTCATCTTAAACAACCTCTACAAGATGACCCTGATGCAGACGACCTTCAACTTCAACATGCTGGCGATCGTCAACGGCGCGCCGAAAATCCTGAGCCTGAAGCAGATCCTGCAGTACTACCTTGAGCACCAGGAAAACGTTGTGCGGCGGCGGACTAAGTTTGACCTGAAGAAGGCGCAAAACCGGGCCCACATCGTTGCCGGACTGCGGATTGCCCTCGACCACATCGATGAGATCATCAAGATCATCCGGAACTCCCAGACCAGTGAGATTGCCAAGGATGAGCTGATCCAAAACTATGGTCTGTCCGATCGTCAGTCCCAAGCCATCCTCGACATGCGGCTGGTTCGACTGACCGGTTTGGAACGGGAAAAGATCGAGGCTGAGTACAAGAAGCTGATGGATGCCATTGCCGACTATAAGGACATCCTGGCCCACGACGAGCGGATCCACCAGATTATCTATGACGAACTGATGGAGATCCAGCGCAAGTTTGGCGACAAGCGGCGGACCGAATTGCAGGTCGGCGACATCACCAACATTGAAGATGAGGACCTGATCGAAGAAGAAGACATCATCGTCACCCTCACCCACAACGGCTACATCAAGCGGCTGCCGGTTGACGAATTCAAGTCCCAGCACCGTGGCGGCCGTGGTGTCAAGGGGATGGGCGTTCACAAGGACGACTTCATTGAACAGCTGATTTCCAGCTCGACGCATGACCTCCTGCTCTTCTTCACGAACTCCGGGAAGGTCTTCTCCATGAAGGGGTACGAGGTTCCTGAATACGGCCGGTCTGCCCAGGGAATCCCGATCATCAACCTCTTGGGGATCAACAATAAGGAGAAGATCAGCGCGGTCATCAACGTTTCCCACGCGGCGAATGATGATGACAAGTTCCTCTTCTTCACGACCAAGTACGGGACGGTCAAGCGGACGCCGGTACCAGAGTTCAAGAACATCCGGAGCAACGGTCTGAAGGCCATCAACCTCCACGATGGCGACGAACTGATCAACGTCAACGTCATCAAGGATGGGCAGCTGATGATCATCGGGACCCACAACGGTTACGCCCTGAGCTTTGACTCCGATGTAGTGCGGTCCATGGGCCGTTCTGCTGCCGGGGTACGCGGAATCCGCCTGCGTGATGAAGATTACGTCATCGGGGCTGCGCCGCTGAACCCTGACAGCAAGGTGCTGGTCATCAGTGAAAACGGCTTTGGTAAGCAGACGCCGGCCCGCGAGTACCCAATCAAGGGTCGTGGCGGCCTCGGTGTCAAGACAGTCAACGTGACGGCCAAGAATGGTCCGCTGGTTGGCCTGACCACGGTTGACGGCGACGAAGATATCATGCTGGTTACCGACCGCGGGGTCATCATCCGCTTTGGCATCGAGACGGTTTCCCAGACCGGTCGTTCTGCCGTTGGTGTTCACCTGATCAAGATGGATAAGGGCACCAAGGTAGCAACGATGGCCAAGGTTGAAAAGGAATCTGATGACGACGAAGAAGGCCAGGACGAATCAGCACAGACGCCGGTTAATTCCGAAGATCACCAGTAAAATTTATTAACTAAGACGAAAATCCTGAGTGCTTGCGTATTATCTTAATAGAGCGCAACTCTCAGGATTTCTTGTTATTTGTTTCTTGTTTTAAAGCCTAGTATATGCTATATTTTATATCTGTGAGTATACGTACAGACGTCTACTCTCCTTGTTCTTCTACAATTTAGAAGAGCCAGAGTCCATAAGGAGGTGTAACATTCATGGAAACACGTAAATATGAAATTACTTACATCATTCGTCCTGACATCGAAGAATCAGCTAAGAGCGAATTAGTTGACCGTTTTGACAAGGTATTGACGGACAATGGTGCAGATGTCGCTGAATCAAAGGATTGGTCAACGCGTCGCTTCGCTTACCCAATTGAAAAGTACACTGAAGGTACTTACCACGTGGTTACTTTGACCACCAACACTGACGAAGCATTAAACGAATTTGACCGTTTGGCTAAGTTCAACGACGATATCCTACGTCACATGATCGTTAAGCTTGATGCTTAATTAGATCGTCAATGTAAATAGAGAGGAGAACGATCGAATGATTAATCGTGCAGTTTTGACTGGACGCTTAACGCGAGATCCTGAGTTGCGATACACTACCAGCGGTACAGCAGTAGTCTCATTTACGCTCGCGGTTGATCGGCAGTTCCGCAACCAAAACGGGGACCGGGATGCAGATTTTATCAACTGTGTTATCTGGCGTAAATCTGCCGAAAACTTCAGCAACTTCACCCATAAGGGCTCCTTGGTGGGAATCGACGGCCGGATCCAAACCCGGAATTACGAGAACCAGCAAGGTCAACGGGTATATGTTACCGAAGTCGTGGTTGATAACTTTGCCCTGCTTGAACCCCGGCAAAATGGCGGGATGAACCAGGGTAGTCAGCAACCGTTCAATAACGGTAACCAGCAGTCGTTTGGTAACCAGGCCCCATTTAGCGGTCAGGGTCAATACGGCGGCAATAACAACCAGCCACAATCGACCAACAACGCTCCTCAAGCTAACTCGTCAGCCAATGCCGATGCTTCTGGCTTCGGTGTTGGTCAGAATAACTCAGCCAACCCATTCTCCAGCAATAACGATGATGGGGACACTGAGATCTCTGATGACGATTTACCATTCTAAAATTTTTTACCGGATAGGAGGGTAATTTCATGGCACAACAACGTCGGGGCGGCCGTCGTCGTCGTAAAGTCGACTTCATCGCCGCAAACCACATCGAATACATCGATTACAAAGACACTGATTTGTTACGTCGGTTCATTTCCGAACGGGGTAAGATCTTACCACGTCGGGTAACTGGTACGAGCGCCAAGAACCAACGTAAGTTAACGGTCGCTATCAAGCGTGCCCGGATCATGGGTCTTCTGCCATTCGTTGCTGAAGACTAATCCAAAATAAAAAAGCTTGCTTCGTTTGAAGTGAGCTTTTTTTGTATTGTCGTTAGGACGGGAAACGGCCACTGGATGCTTTTTTCATGGCTGCTTCGCTGCTTCGCCGTATTGGTGAAAGGAAGGAAAATGCGTAAGGTTGAAGGACACATTCATCTTGTTCGGGAGATGGCCGGTGCCAAGGGCCAGGGGCGGCTCAGTCCCCTGGGTAACGGGTACGCTATCTGGGACGATGGTGAGATTATCAAATTGATTCCCGACGGCTGGGGCGACGACAACTTCCTGGCCGAGAAATACCTGCAGATCATGGATGAGGAGGAAATCGAACGGGCGGTCATCCTCTAGGGCACCCTGAATGACTACCAGAATTACTATACCTATTAGGTGGTCAAACGCTACCCGGACCGCTTCATCGGCGCCTTCTCCGTCGACCCCTTTGATGACCAGGCCATGGCGATCGTTCACCGGTACGTTGAAGATCTGGGCTTTCGGGCCATTAAGTTCGAGATCAGTCAGGGCGGGGGCTGCACGGCTTTCACCGGCCGTTTCGCCTGGATCTTGACAACCGGGTGTCCCAGATTTTTCATTACCTGGCGGACTATCCCGGCTTTGTGATCACAGTTGATTATGGTGCGGCCGATCAGACCAGCTACCAGCCGGAAGCGATCGTTAACCTGGCCCGCCGCTATCCAGAATTGGATTTTGTGGTCTGCCACCTGTCTTTCCCAGATGCCCAGCACCCCTACCAGCTAGTTAACGTCCTCGCGCAGTTTGCTCCGATGGATAACATCAGCGTCGATATTTCGGCAATCCAGGATATCCTGGGCGAGGGCCGGGACGACTTCCCATACCCGAAGAGTCAGTGGGTAGTCCGGCTGGCTAAAAAATGGCTGGGTGCCAAACGGATCATCTGGGGAAGCGACGCCCCGTGGTCAGCAGCTTTCAATGACTACCACCAGCTGGCCACCTGGCTGGAACGCACCGCTATCTTCACGCCGGCGGAACTGGCCGATGTGATGGCTAATAACGCCGCCAGGATCTACTTCAAACCTACGAACGTGCAAGCGGCCCGTCAAGCCAGCGCCCCGGCCTTGGCGCGGTTCAAGGCCCATCATCCAGGAACGGTTGATTAAGTGAATCGGGCTGTTTTTGGCGGCCGGTGTGATATGATAGTAATATCCAATTAGCAGGCGGCATGACCGCCGATTTGGGAGGATTATTATGCGTGAATTTTTCAGTCGTGAAAACTGGCTGTTTTATCTGAAACACCCAGCGGTCCGCTGGAATGTCTATTACATATTATGTATGACCGTGATTAGTCTGGTTCTGGCTTTCATGTTTAGCTGGGTCGTCGGACTGGTGGTTTTAGTATTGGCAGTCATCGGGAGTACTGTCAGTCTCCGGCGGCTCCGGCAGCTGGTCAATGATACTCACGAGTACCTCAAACGCCTGACTTACCAGATTAAAAGCGGCCAGCAGGAGGCCCTGCTGGAGATGCCGCTGGGGATGATCATGCTCAACGCCCGGAACGAGATTGAGTGGATTAACCCGTACATGGCCCGCTACTTCAAGCTGGAGAAGGTTGTCGGCAAGAACGTTGCCAATGTTGACGAACGGCTGGCGAAGCTGATTGATGACGGCCGCAGCCACAAGGGGGCCCAGATCGTTACCTGGCGCGACCGCCAATTCGAATTTCTGGTCCAGCCGCGTTACCGGGTCGCCTACCTGCTGGACATCACCAAGTATGCTGCGGTGGAACAGCAGTATCGGCAGGAGCAGATCTTCCTGGGAAACATCTACCTGGATAATTACGATGAGCTGATCCAGGGGATGAGCGACACGGATGTCTCGAACCTGCACAACTACGTCACCTCAGAGATCAGCAAGTGGGCGAGTGCTAACCACCTCCTGATGAAGATCATCGATGACGATAACTACCTGATCATCGGGCACCAGAGTTCGCTGGAAGAGCTGGAGAAGAAGAAGTTCAAGATCCTCGACGTAATCCGCCAGAGCACGTCCCAGCGCAACTCACCGGTCACCCTTAGTGTGGGGATTGCCTACGCTGAGAACGACCTGATCAAGCTGGCCGACACGGCGCAGAACAACCTGGACCTGGCACTTGGTCGTGGGGGCGACCAGGTTGTCGTCCGGGCGAAGGACCAGCCGGCACGTTTCTACGGCGGTAAGACCAACCCGATGGAGAAACGGACGCGGGTACGGGCGCGGATGATTAGCCAGGCCTTACAGGAGTTGATCAATCAGGCGGACCAGCTGTTTGTTATGGGGCACGAGAACCCCGATATGGACTCCTTGGGGGCTTGTCTGGGGATTCGGCGGATTGCCGAGATGAATGGCAAGGAGTGCTGGATTGTGGTGGACAATGAGCACCCGCATGCCGACATCCAGCGCCTGATGAACGAGATCGACAACTACCAGACAATCAAGGACCAAATCATCACGCCGGATGAGGCCCTGGAGAAGGCGACTGACAACAGCCTGCTGGTGATGGTGGATCATGCCAAGCGCAGCATTACGATCTCGCCCGAGTTGTACAACCAGTTGCAGAACCGGCTGGTAATCATTGACCACCACCGGCGCGGCGAAGAGTTCCCCGAGAACCCGCTGCTGGTCTACATTGAACCGTACGCCTCCTCAACCTGTGAGCTGATCACCGAGATGTTCGAGTACCAGCCACGGGAAGGCAAGGGGCTGAACAAACTTGAGGCCACGACGATGCTGACGGGGATCCAGATCGATACGAAGTCCTTCACGAAGAGTGCCGGGACCCGGACCTTCGATGCGGCCAGCTACCTGCGTTCGGCTGGGGCTGATGGAATGATGATCCAGTCCTTCATGAAAGAGGATCCGCAGAGCTTCATGGATCGCAACCATTTAATTTCCCGGGCAATAATCAACGATCACATGGCTATCTGTGCCGGGGAAGACGACCGGGTCTATGATTCCGTCACGGCGGCCCAGGCAGCTGACATGCTCCTTCAGGTCGAAGGGGTTGAGGCCTCGTTTGTCATCACCAAGCGGGCCGATGATAAGGTCGGAATTTCCGCGCGGTCGGCCGGCGATGTCAATGTCCAGATTATCATGGAGCAGATGGGCGGCGGTGGCCACCTGGCCAACGCGGCGACCCAGATTACCGGTAAGACCGTCGATGCTGTCCGGAAGGAATTAATTGATCTTCTGACCAAGACGGTTGATAATAGTAATCAGGAAGATGAAGAGGAGTGAATAAGATGAAAGTTATTTTTACGCAAGATGTTCGTGGCCGGGGTAAACGCGGCCAAGTCAAGGAAGTCCCCGATGGCTATGCCCAGAACTACCTGATCAAGCGCGGCCTGGCCAAGCAGGCCACCAAGGCGGCCATGAGTCAGCTGGCTGGTCAGCAACGGGCTGAAGCCAAGCACGCCGCTGAAGAGCTGGAAGAAGCCAAGCGCTTGAAGAAGGTCTTAGAAGACGACAAGACGGTCGTTGAACTCAGCGGCAAGGCCGGCACGGACGGGCGGATGTTTGGCTCCATCTCAACCAAGCAGATTGCCACGGCTCTGCAGAAACAGTACAAGATCAAGATCGACAAGCGGAAGATTGAACTGGCGGCGCCGATCAAGGCCTTGGGTTACGTCAACGTACCGATCAAGCTGCACCCCGAAGTTAGTGCCGAAATTCGGGTACACATTGCGGAAAAGTAGTTTAATCGGTATAATTGAATTTCGATTTATTAAAAGCGAGGTATCGTCATGGATAATGCACCAATGCAAGAAGAGCCACACGATATTGAAGCTGAAAAGGCAGTTCTCGGAGCTGCTTTTTTAAGTAAGAACGCGTTGGCCGACGCAATGGAATACTTGCAACCCGGGGATTTTTATAAGCGGGCCCACCAGATCATCTTTGCGAAGATGGTGGCGCTAAATGATGACGACCAGCCGATCGACGTGGTGACGATCAAGAGTGCCTTAGACAAGGACAAGCAGACCGAGAACGTCGGCGGGATGGTCTACCTGGCCGAACTGGCCTCGTCGGTTCCATCGGCGGCTAACGTGACCTTCTATGCTAAGATTGTCCATGATAAAGCCGTGCGGCGCAATCTGATTAACACCGCCACTAAGATCATCAACGAGGGTTATGCGGACGACAACGACACCACCGACCTGATCGACCAGGCGGAGCAGTCTATCCTGCACGTGTCCGAGTCGAATAACCAGGATGGCTTCCAGAACATCCAGCAGGTCTTAAACAGTGCGATGAGCCACATTGAGACCCTCTCTGGCAATGATTCCGATATTACTGGTTTGGAGACCGGTTACCCGCAACTGGACCGGATGACCACTGGTTTCCATCCGGATGAACTGGTAATCATTGCGGCACGGCCAGCGGTGGGGAAGACCGCCTTCGCCCTCAACATCGCCCAGAACGTGGCCACCAAGACTGATAAGACGGTGGCAATCTTCAGTCTGGAAATGGGGGCCGAATCACTGGTCAACCGGATGCTGTGTGCCGAGGGGAACATCGATGCCAACCACCTGCGGACTGGGAACCTGACGCCAGATGAATGGGAGAGCCTGTTCTTTGCCGCGGGGACGCTGTCGAATGCCCACCTCTACATCGACGACACCGCCGGAATCAAAGTGGCCGAGATTCGGGCCCGTTGCCGGCGGCTGAAGAAAGAGACCGGCAACCTGGGCTTAATCGTCATCGACTACCTGCAGCTGATTGAAGGGAACAACCCTGACAACCGGCAGCAGGAAGTGTCCGAGATTTCGCGGCAGCTCAAGAAGCTGGCCAAGGAATTAGAGGTACCGGTGATTGCCCTGTCCCAGCTCTCCCGGGGAGTTGAACAGCGGCAAGACAAGCGGCCGGTCCTGTCGGATATCCGTGAGTCCGGATCAATTGAGCAGGATGCGGATATTGTCAGTTTCCTCTACCGTGACGACTACTACGAGCACGGTGATGGCGATGATGACCAGCAGGATGGCAGTCAGAATGGTGACGGCGACGACTCCAACGTCAGTGAAGTCGAAGTCATCATTGAGAAGAACCGGAGCGGTCCGCGAGGGACGGTCAAGCTGTTGTTTGCCAAGTCTTACAACAAGTTTGCCTCCGTGGCCTATGTACCGGGAGAACAACAGAATTAATGTTTGAGGACCAGCCGCTGGGGTGGTGCTCGTTTACGTAACTATGGATAGAAGGGGCGTTTCAGGTTCACTGGAGGGCTCTTTTCGTTCGCTTAAGGAGAAAAACAAGGAGGCGTTAGGATGAACCGTCAAACGAAGGGAATTGAGTTGAAATGGCTGCTGCTGGGGATGTTCTTTGGGAGCATCGGCAACAGCTTTGTCTGGCCATTGACCACGATCTATATGCATGAACAGCTGCACGAGTCATTAACTGTATCAGGGATTGTCTTGCTATTTTATTCCGGGGCCAATGTGGTCGGGAGCTATATCAGCGGCCTGCTCTTTGACAGGCGGAATCCGCGCCACCTGATGCTAGGCGGGACGATCGCCGCGACCATTGTGATCGGCGCGATGATCTTTTTCAACGGCTGGCCTGTCTATGCTATTCTGCTGACGGCGATCGGTTTCTTCAACGGTTGGATCATCACGATGGTCAACTCGTTCGGGACCCGGTTGCATAAGGACGGGCGTTACGTCTTCAACATGCTCTACTTCGCCAACAACCTGGGGATGGTGATCGGGACTACGATTGTCGGTCCGCTCTACCAGCACGCTCACGGGAACATCTCGCCGCTGTTTACCATCACGACGATCCTCTACATTCTCTTTACGATCGTCGTCTTCGTCTACTTCCGGGAGGACCCGCATCCGGTAGCAGTCGATCCGGAACGCTTCAAGAGCGACGAGCCGGAAACGACGGCCAAGCTTTCCCGGGCCAACCTGTGGATCAATTGGATCTTCTTCGTGGCCCTTTGCGTGGTTTGGACGATGTACGAGCAATGGTCCAGTAACCTGTCCGTCTTCATGACTGAACAGGGAATTTCGATGACCAAGTACAGTCTGCTGTGGACGCTGAACGGGGTCCTGATTGTGGTGATACAGCTGCTTTTGACCTGGCTGAACCGCTGGTATAACAACCCGTACGCTCAGGTCTTCATCGGGATCTTTACCGTTGGCTTCTCCTTCGTCCTCTTGCTGTTTGCCAAGAACTACGCCTGGTACGTTATCGCTATGGTGATCCTGACGATCGGTGAGGCCACGGCCTTCCCAACGATGCCGGCGATCGTCAACAGCCTGTCGCCGGTTGAGGTCAAGGGAAAGTACCAGGGGATCCTCAATGCCTTCTCGTCGTTAGGGAAGGCGTTTGGGCCCCTATTCGGTGGCCTGATTATCGGGGCAGCTTCCTACCACGTCCTCTTTGTGGTCTGCGCGGTCTCGATCTTTGCGATGGAAATTGTTGTCTGGGCGGTTGTCCAGCTGAATAAGGCCCGGACGGTCAAATACTAAGGAAGTAATCACGGTGTTCTACAATAACTTTGACAATGTTCACGGCGAGGACCGCTACGGAATGGTCGGCAAGACCGGGGACGGTTTTCGCGAGAATCGGCAGCTGCAGCTTTCGTGCTACAAGTGTCATAAGGAACCGCTGGTGATCGCGGAACGAAACTGGATGGATACCAACCAGGACGACTCCCAGCGCTACCAGATTGTGGTAGCCTGCGAGTACTGCGGGGCGGTGGATGAGTTTATTGTCAATGATGGGCGCGAGGGCCAGATCAGCAAGCTGAAACATGGCAAGCAGTCGGTCCGGCCTGAACAGCTGAATTAGTAAAAAATGGTTAGGCCCTGGAGGGGACCTAACCATTTTTAGCTGTGCGCCCGGCATGGGTATTAGCTAGGCGGTGAAAGTCCGCTATGGGCCGTAGTAGTCGGAACCATGAGCTGAGGACAAGGGTGTCCACTGTGAGGTGGAATCTGAAGGAAGTTTAAGGTAAAGTACCGCACCGATGAACAAGAAGTAGCTATAAGGCTGGAACTAGCTGGATGAGGCTGCTGCACAAGTCGAAGTCCAATACTACTCAAAGTTAGTTTTAGTAAAGCTAACGGTGATGTGGTACGAAAGCTAATATTCTTACCCGGGGAGGCCTGACCTACACGCTTCCGACAAG